>CAZVEH010000001.1:0-97719 GCA_964625775.1 uncultured Legionella sp.
GTGCCACACGACAGGAGATCCCTCGCTGCGCTCGGGATGACGTGGGGAGTTACAAGAGATGGCTTTAATGTTCAAAATTTAGATGCGTTTGCCCTGGGCAAATTATGGCTTAGAAAACAATTATCCAGATGATGTCATCCTTTTTTTTGAGGGGTAGTAGCTTTGGTCTGATGCAGGGTTTCTTGAGCTCGTTGCTTTTCGCCTTTGGTGGAGAATAAAAAATAATCCCCTTTGGTATCATAATTTTTTTTCAAAAGGTCAGATAGCCATATCGAAGCGATTCCCAGAGTAGCCACTGCAGCAGCGCAGACTAAGATCATGGCTGTGATGTTTAATGCGGAACTGCAGAGTGATGATTGCGTGTATTGCAGCGTTTCGAGATGTTCTTTGATCAAGGCCTGATTTTCTTCCAAGTATAAGTTGGGTTGAGCGCTCAACAGAATATTGTCTAAATGAGCACATAGCGCGCGAACGGTGTTTGCTGTGTGCGTATTTTCCAAAGCTGCGAGGTCATACAGTGCGTTAATATGGGTTTTTGCGGCTTCTTTTGCGTTGATCACCCCTTGAGATTCTTGCGGGATGTCTTTTAGTGCGGTTTCAAGCAAATGGGTGCGTAAGCTATCAATATAGAAAGGATCGTCTACACATCCAGAACGATAATCGGCAATAGCATGTTTTTTCATAAAGCCCTGAATTTTTTCATCAAAAATGACGGGGGCAAGATTGAGGTTTTCTTCTTTCAAATAAACCAAGGTGATGTTTGCATTGGGTGCAGTATTGTGTATGACTGCGATATACTCTTCTAGATTATAAAAAGAACTATCATTGTTGAAAACCAATAATATATGCTGCATGGGTTTTAAATAAGAGTGCCATAGAACTTTGAAGCGCTTAGCGCCTCCTATATCGTGCACATCAAAGACCACTGTTTGAGTGTGGTAAGGATAAAGAATTATACCGCTGGTTGGTGTCGTCTCTATTGCAGGGTTCTCAGTTAATGCTCTAGTCAAGCGTGTTTTACCCGTCGACATTGGACCAAAAACCGCTACCGTTTCAGTTACAGCGGAGGGTGGATTGCGTTGTTGTTTGAGCGCAGCATATGTTTTGTGGTGATTGTTTGATGTTGCTGACTGAACTTTTTGCTCCCCTTTTTTGCTGACCATTGCGTGTCCAAATATGTTTTATATATCAATTATATATGCTGGTTCTTGTTTTTCCAGTTTGAAAGGCATGCGGGAAAAAGGCGTTTTTTAAATGAAAAGAGTTAATTAAGATCACTAAAGCCAATAATTTTACACAAGCAAACAGTTTGGTTATAATGCGCTCTTTAGAAAATGGGATAGTCTTGTATGCACAACAAACAGCAACATCGTTCGTCTCAATCGGCTGTCAATATCAGAGATACTATTCAAAAGGATGTGGCTAGTGCAGAACGTGCCGTGGCTTTGGGTCGGCATGAGTTGGCAATCATCTTATATCAGCGTGCAATTGACGCTTATCCAGATGAAACTGATCGGTTGGCGTTTTGTGATACCGATTATCTCTCGTTAGCTCATTGCCATTTAGCGATTGCTGCGAGTGCTGATGAATTGGGGAAAACCAATCAGGCTAAAGCAAATTTTCGTCATGGATATTTGTTACAAGCACAGCATTATTGTGTGCAGGAGAACATGACAGCTCTTATTGAGGCTTGTGACAACGCATTCAAATATGGACCAAAGTTTATCAAAGGCTTGTTGCTGCGTGCAAAGGGATATGAGTGTGCTGAGCAACCTAATGTAAACGCGGCGATCCTTGATCTCGAAGAAGCATTACAGCTGATTAATCCGCTTAGTTTGGACTACGATCCAACGGATTACGAAGCCATTCAAAATGGTTTAGGGATTTGTTACGCGATTTTGAACAAACACCATAAGGCGTTGGGCTATTTTTCAAAATCCATTCAGCGAGGTTGTATTAAAGATAATGTTTATCTGAATCGTGGTGAATCCTACTTAGAGCTCAATCAATTAAATGCAGCAATCCGAGATTTTAAAGAAGCGATCCAATTGAACAGTAAATCCTTTGTTGCATATCGAAAATTAGGGTTGGCTTATCAGAAAAAGGGGGACTTTGAGCTGTCTTTTGAAGCTTATACTCATTCTTTAAAATTAAAAAAAGATGCGTATACTTTTTTTTGCCTTGGATCGGCTTATGATTTGTTAAATAGGCATGATGACGCTATTCATTATTACACTGAGGCGCTGGCTTTATCTGACGATTTTAAGGACGCTTTTTATGCCCGCGCCACTGTTTACCTCAAACGCAATGATCGTCAAAAAAATGATATAGTGTCTGCTATTCAAGATTTTAAGACGGTGATGGCACTGGATCCCAGGATGCCTCGGTTCCTTTTAGCCCAAGCTTATGCCAAACAGGGTCAGTATATAAAAGCACTTTCAACTTTTACAGAAGCATCTGGTCAGGATTCCATGAACCCGGATATTTTGGTCAAACGAGGGCAGATTTTTCATCTCATAGCTGAGTGCGATCTAGCGTTTCAAGATTACTCAGAAGCCCTGGAATTGGATCCTACGCATTCAGAAGCTCATTATTGCGCCGGTGTGCTTGCTTTTGATCAAGACGATATTGCAATCGCACGGGCACATTTCCAAAAATCGATTGATGGATTTGATCCTAAAAAATACGCTGTTCTTCAACATCCTTTGTCTTCATCAAAGCCAAATTCTGATGTGGTAGAGGCCATGTTTTTACGTGGGACTGCTTATTATTATTTAGGGATATATGAGCAAGCATGCGAGGATCTCAGTTATTGTGTCACCCATGCAGTCAACCCAGCCTGTGAACACTATAATAACCGTGGTTTGGTTCATCGTTTACTGGGGCAGTATGGTGCTGGCATCGATGATTTTACCCAGGCTTTGTTATATTCACAAGGCGCTTTGTTTCTGGCTTATCGTAACCGAGCTTTATGTTATTATCAAAATCGACAATATCACCAGGCATTAGAAGACTATTCTACCTATCTGATGCACCGTCCGAAAGATATCGTTGCGCTGAACAACCTCGGAGGCTGTTATTTTAAATTAGGAAACTATGAATTGGCCCATAAGGCTTATTCTGATGTTTTGATGATATCCCCTAATGATCCAGAAGCGACCCAAAATTTATCCGCACTAAATCGCTTATTGTCTCTCAGTCAAAACTCAGGTAGCGAGTGCACATCCCCAACAACGGTGAGTCAGGGTTCCTTGTTTCGACCTACTCCGGTGATAGAATCGCGATCTGTAGACTATGCAGGCAAGACCTTGAACCCTCATAAGTGAGGGTGAGTCCTATGGTTTATGCCTTAACACGTTGTAGGTTATATGGCGTTGAAAAGGCACCGAGTGATACTTACATGCGTGAGCGTCTGGACTAGCAGGGTCTATGTCAATCATCATTAAAAAATTTAATTCAAAAACTTACTGCCGAATGGCGATTTGATCAACAGACTTAATATTTTTCAATATCTTATTGAAATATGTGATGCATTGATTGTGGTTCAGTCTGGGATCTACGGCACTATCATAGACTCTATGTTCAGTCAGCTCATCGAATGATTCAATGCACTCAAGTATATCCGTTTTATAGGACACTTCCAGATGTAGCCCACCTAATTGAAGATTGTTCTGGCGCAATATATCACATGTGATCATCGTTTCATCCATAGCATGTTCTAACAAACGGAATTTTTTGCCATATACGTCAGATTGTGTATTACCGTGAAGTGGGTCACACATCCATATCACATTTAGGTGGTTATCTTGTATTGCGGCGATAATTTTTGGCAGCATGCCAAAGACATGATTGATGCCCAAACGACTGACTAAGATGAGTTTTCCGATGACGTTTTTCGGATTTAGTGTCTGTATAACCGATAGGATGGATGGAATCGAAGCGTTGGCGCCTATTTTTATGGCTATTGGATTATTGATTTTAGATAAATAAGTGATATGGGATTTGCTGTCAAGATGCCGCATGCCAAGCCAGGGTAAGTGAGTGCTGAGATTGTATAGGACGTTTTCTCTGCAGCGGGTCAGTGGCTTTTCATAGTCGAGCAAAAAACACTCATGACTGGTGAATATTTTTTCCTCATAGTTTGCTAAATGGGCTAGTATCTTATTCGAGGCATGGTAGGCTTGTAGCATTCTCAGTGGATCTGGGGTTCTGGGTTGACTGGCATGCTCGTGATTGATCATGTCTCCGTGATAAGCATATACTTTTTTATCCCCGATCACTTCCATTTGATGTGACCTGGGTTTTGCGTATTGCCCGGCTATTCTACCAACAACAATAACGGGCGTTTTGATGGCATGCTCAATCAATGCTTTAAAAAAGACAAATTGCTTATATTTCAAATGGGTGATGGTTTGAGACGCATCCGTAAATCTTTCAGCACAGTCGCCTATTTGAATCAAAAAAGCTTGTTGATCAAACACTTTTATCAAATGCTGTCGCAAGGTATCGACTTCATTGTAGTGGATCAAATCCGGTAGAGTGGCCAGTTTACTCTGGATATCGTTCAATTCACCAAGATCTGCGTAAAAACCCTCATTCGAGGTGTTTACTTTTTCAAAGACATCCATGCTTTTCTCCAGGTGCCTAGCAAGATGGCCATGCCTGCTTTTAATCGCGTTTTTTGACCAGATTTATGGATTGAAGAAGCAGGTTGTATGCTTGTGTTATATAATGAGAGTTCTGTGGATGACCTGGTCATAGATGCTTCAACTGTGTGAACCAGGGGCAATTATATGGAAGTCAGCGGTCAGATAACAAGAATTTTAAATGAATATATCTTAAAACGTATGAGACGTGTGGTTATTTTCCTCCTGTTTTAGTAGGATTGGCACAGCTTTTCATTAAGTTCAATCCACCGTGCCTTTTTGAAAGACATGTGCATGTACAAATGGGGTAAGGACGATGCACTATCACATTAAACCTTCAAAACTACACGGGACTATTTCTATCCCTGCCTCTAAATCACATACGTTGCGCGCTATTTTATTCGCGAGTTTGGCGCATGGGCGTTCGGTGATTCATCATTATTTACATTCTCCAGATACCCATGCCATGATCAAAGCGTGTCAATTATTGGGCGCTACAATCAGCATCTCTGAGCGCTCTTTACATATCGTAGGTACAGGCGGCAAGCCCCATACGCCCACTGATGTGATTGATGCAGGTAATTCTGGCCAAGTATTACGTTTTATAGGGGCAGTTGCAGCTTTAGCGTCGGGCTACACGATCATCACAGGCGATCTATCGATTCGAACCAAGCGTCCGGTGCAACCTTTGTTAGAGGGGTTAACTCACCTAGGGGTTTTTGCGGTATCAGCACAAAACAATGGATCAGCACCCATTATCATCAAAGGACCACTGCGCGGCGGGGTCACCCATTTAAATGGTGAAGACTCGCAACCGGTTTCAGCGTTGTTGATTGGTGCAGCATTTGCGCCCCATCCAACCGTGATCCATGTGGAGCAACCCGGTGAAACACCATGGATAGAATTGACCTTGGATTGGTTCAAGCGCTTGAACATTGCTTATCAATGTGAAGGTTATACCCAGTATACGGTTATGGGTAACACTGCTTATACTGGTTTTGAATATACAGTGCCAGGTGACTTTAGTTCTTGCGCATTTCCTTTGGCAGCAGCATTGCTGACAGGGTCTGAGTTGGTATTGAATAACCTAGATATGCAAGACGCTCAAGGTGATAAGGCTTTGATTCTGGCCTTACAAGATATGGGGGCTGTGATTGATATTGATGAGGTTCATCGCACCCTTACAGTGAGGCGATCGCCCCGGTTGCTGGGTAAAACACTTGATGTGAATAATTACATAGACGCGGTGCCCATTTTGGCGGTGCTGGCGTGTTTTGCCGAAGGAGAAACTGTGATCACTGGGGCTGCAATTGCTCGCAAAAAAGAATCTGACCGATTAGCTACCATGACCCAAACGTTACAAAAAATGGGAGCCAATATCACAGAATTAGAGGATGGTTTACGTATTTTGCCTGCTGGACTAAGTGGCGCAAGAGTATCTAGTTTTGAAGATCATCGCATTGCCATGGCGTTAACAGTCGCTGCTTTGTCTGCACAGGGAGAGACGATTATTGAAAACACAGATTGTGTGGAAAAGAGTTATCCCAACTTTGTGCAGTCCCTGCAAACACTAGGGGCTTGCATACAGGTTTTCCATGAGTAATACCCTGGTTTTGATCGGTTTCAAATCTTCTGGTAAAACAACAGTGGGCAGGTATTTTGCTCTGAAAACCCACAAACATTTTATTGATACCGATATGCTTGTTATCGATCACTACCAAAAAAATTTCGGTAAACAACTCACCTGTGCTGAGATTTATCGTACAAACGGCGAAGGCTATTTTCGTGATTTGGAAAAAAAAATGATTATGAGTTTAGATCATGGGGCAAATACAGTGATAGCAACCGGGGGTGGAAGTGTCCTTGACCTTGATAATGTGACTCACCTCAAACAACTGGGTATGGTTGTTTATTTAAACGCCTCGCCAGATCTTTTGTGGGCAAGATTAAACACGCAGCCGATGTCTCCTGCTATCTTTGATTCTGGTCAGCTTGAGGCTAACTTCATAAGCTTGTATAGCCAGCGTGACATACTTTATAAAGAACTGGCAGATGTTGAAATCCATGTCGGTGATCGCTCGGTCGCAGAGATTGCAGAAATCCTTGGGAGTTTATGATGGCAAGCAACACGTTGGGTAATCTTTTTCGCATCACCACTTGGGGTGAGTCGCATGGCAAAGCTATTGGGGTAGTGATTGATGGATGTCCAGCAGGGTTGGCCTTGCAAGATGATGATATCAATCAAGAATTAGCGTTGCGGGCGCCAGGTAGAAATAGCTACACCACACCGCGTCAAGAACCGGATCGAGCCGAGATTTATTCTGGTATTTTCGAAGGAAAAACCACGGGCACACCGATTTCTATCATTATTATGAACCAAGATGCTGATTCGAGTAAATATGAAGCATTAAAGCATGTGCTCCGACCGGGACATGCTAATTATACTTATCTGGCCAAGTATGGGGATATTTATGATCATCGTGGGGGTGGGCGTGCTTCCGCGCGTGAAACGGCTTGTCGTGTTGCGGCAGCGGCAGTGGCGAAAAAAATTTTGGCGTTGTCTGGGATTCATACCTGTGCCTATTTGTCTTCTGTAGCCGACGTGTCTGCCGTGATATCACACGAAGATGCGCATCATTTAAAGCTAACCAGCTATAACAATCCTATTTTTTGTCCAGATTCGACTGCAGCGCAAGCCATGATGGAAAGGATCACAGCCGCTAAAGACGCGGGAGATTCGCTGGGAGGCACGGTGACTTTTTATGCGACCGGCTTACCTGCGGGATTGGGCGATCCGATTTATGAAAAACTAGAAGCCAATTTGGCCAAAGCGATGCTCAGTCTGCCTGCCAGTAAAGGGTTTGAAATTGGCGAGGGATTTAGGGCGGCCGAGATGCTGGGATCGGAACATAATGATGTTTTTATGCCAGATGAACAAGTGGGGCGTACGCGCACCAATCATGCCGGAGGGACGTTAGGCGGGATTTCAACGGGCATGCCGTTAAGGGGTTGCGTGGCTTTTAAACCAACGTCCAGTATTGCTAAAATACAACCTACTGTAGATTGTGAAGGCAGGTCTACGGTTTTACAATTGCCAGAAGGATCACGCCATGATCCCTGTGTTGCTATTCGTGCAGTGCCGGTGGTAGACGCGATGTGTGCATTGGTATTGGTGGATGCTCTTTTAATGAATCGCACTGCAAGGTTAACCCTATGAAAACCATCACTATCCAAGCATCAACACCCTACCCCATTTATTTGGGACAACAGATATTAACGACTATGTTGGAAAAATCCTGTGCTCAATTGAATAAACGTATGGTGATGATCACCGATAGTCATTTATACGATACTTTGGGCCAATCCCTACAAAAAAAACTACAGGCCCAGGGTTTGCACGTTGACCTATTGTCATTTCCTGCAGGTGAGCAGCATAAAACCCGTGACACCAAACAGCAACTGGAAGATGAATTATTAAGCAGAGAATACGGACGAGATACGTGCTTCTTGGCGTTGGGTGGAGGTGTGGTATCTGATTTGGTTGGTTTTTTGGCAGCAACGTACTGTCGTGGTGTACCCGTTTTGTATTTACCCACCACTTTATTAGCGATGGTCGATGCCAGTATGGGGGGCAAAACGGGGGTGAATACGCCATTTGGTAAAAATTTGATTGGTAGCTTTACCCAACCGCACGCAGTCATTATGGATACCCAATTGTTGAGTACATTACCTGCCAATGAATGGCAAAACGGTATGGTAGAAATGATCAAGCACGGTATGATCGCCGATGCGGCTTTATTTCAATTATTACAAGACTCAGCCAACAATAGTTTGCAGCAGATACAACCGGATGTTTTGATTGACATGATTTACCAGTCCTGTTTGATTAAGAAAAGTATCGTGGAACAAGATGAACAGGAACAGGGCTTAAGACAAATATTAAATTTTGGCCACACGATGGGTCATGCCATTGAAACACTAGAGCACTATGCCTTGAGTCATGGGGAAGCTGTGGCCATTGGGATGTTGATAGAAGCTTATTTGGCTGTGCAGATGGGGTATCTACCTTTGCAGGTGGTCACGACCTTACGCACGGTATTACAGGCTTATGGATTACCGCTAAAAACCAAAGTATGGCATGATAAACAGGGTGTTCTACATGCATTAAAATTAGACAAAAAATCCGTGAAGTCTCAACCGCGTTTTGTGTTGCTCGATCGTATTGGCCAGTGTCATCGCGTGGGCCAGGATTATAGTTTTCCAGTAGACTCAAACCACCTCGATCATGCTTTGGATTGGGCGAGCACCCATTTTTCTGCCGAATAAATGCTATGTTGATCGTCGCTATTGCTGTCCAAAGCATTGAATCTGCTCAGCAACAAATCCTTGCCGCTTTACCGCATGCTGATGGTATTGAATTACGCCTGGATTATTTACCTCATTTAAGGCTAGCTGAGGTTTCAGTTTTACGTGATCTCTGTACTTTGCCGATTATTGTGACCTTACGCAGCAGGTCGCAAGGAGGATTTTATCCCAACACGGAATCTCAACGGTGTAAGGATATATTAGCCCTGTGTGCGTTACAGCCAGACTATTTAGATCTGGAATATGATATGCCAGCATCGATTGTTCAGAGCATTCATGAGAGGTATCCTGCGATCAAATTGATTTGTTCTTATCACGATTTTCAGGCTACAGCGTTGGATTTGGCGACCTTATTTCATCGCATGCAGGGTCGTTATTTTTATGCTTATAAAATTGCGACCTATGCTCAAAACACCATGGATGCGCTACGCATGCTGTTGTTTGTTAAAAGTGTATCTGCCCAGCATCGAATCTCAGGATTGTGTATGGGCGCAGATGGTGTTTGTACCCGTATTGTGGGGCGCGTCATGGGTGGCATGATGACCTACGCCTGTTTAGACGCTGGTCAGGAAGTAGCCTCTGGGCAATTGACGCTTACAGAATTACTCAACGTCTACCATTATCGAAGCTTAAATAGTGCGTCCCGTATCTATGCCTTACTCGGAGATCCGGTTGATTTGAGTGTGGGCCATATTCTTCATAATCAGGCGATGCGTTATTTGCAAAAAAATGCCATATATATCAAATTGCGGATACCCCAGGCTGATTTTCACTCTGCTTGGGCGCTATGTAAGGATTTGGGTTTTAGTGGCATGAGTGTGACCATGCCCCTTAAGGAAACTATCTTTGCTGTGTTGGATAACACCCAGGGTGATGCATCATTCATCAGGGCGGCTAATACGGTCATTCACGAACAAGCACAGTACATGGGGTTGAATACCGATGGTTTAGGGGCGATGCAAGCCTTAATGGCTTATACGGATTTGAAAAAGAAAACCATTGTGATCTTAGGCGCTGGTGGTGCAGCACGTGCCATTGCGTACGCAGCTCGGCAACAGCAAGCAGAGGTGATTCTTTTAAATCGTACCCTTCAGGCTGCACAATGCATTGCTGCAGAATGGGGTTGCGAAGCGTATCCTCTGTCGCAGTTACATGAATTACGCAGCAGATATGACATCATCATCAATACCTTGCCCCAGCGCGTATTTTTCGAGACCGATATACAGTCTTTGTTTCATTCCAATGTATTGAAGCCACACAGTATTGCTATGGATATTGTGTATCAACCTATCCACACAGTGTTTTTGCAAATGGCGAAGCAAGCGCATTGTTGTTGTATCTATGGGTATGACATGTATATTCATCAAGCTTTGTTGCAGTTAGAAGGTTGGTTTTGTCTCGATCAACCACAAAAAAGTGCCTTGAAAGCACACATGTTCCGATATTTTATTGGAAACCAATGACGAATAAGGAGTCTCCATCAAGGAGACGGCTGAACTTGATACACTTCATGTCCATCTTTTTGGCCCATTCGATCCCAATCAGACTCTCTATACCTATGAATTTTTCTCTCAGTAAGCCTACGTTTTTCCCACTCTTGGGCTAACGTGGTTAAACAATTATACATTGTTGTTAGGTTAGCTTCGTTTGGTGTTGCAGTTGCCTTGAGTTGTTGTATTCTTCGATATAACCCCGCCTGATCGTCTTTGATACAAGCCCACAGTGTATGAGAAAAAGAAATAGGACGTGTTTTTTCACTGAAATCTAATGTACAGCCATCGGCTGGGTCGTCGGTTCGATAACGTCTCTCCCAGCCTTTAAATAAATTCCAAAAAGACCAAGCAAAAGCGTTCGCATTATTCTGGAAACTGGGTGACAATGATGCAAACACCCAGTGAAATACATAATATTTTTTAAAAACTTTTTGCCCATATAAGACTCGATATCTTTCTTCAGCAAAGCGATTAAGTCTTTCGCTTATCTGCGCATGTCCTGTTCTGAAGTGTTGCTCTCTTTCATGGGAATAAAATTGATTAATCTCATTTTGAAGCTCCGTTTGCAAAGCCCACTTCTTGTTTTGCACCTCTGTACTAACAAGTCTGCGAACCTCTATGTCAGATTGACTATCTAGAGTATTAAAATAATCCCAGAGATACAATAAATCACTGATTGGAATAATATGATGATTACTATGGTGTTCTCTGACAGGATATTCAGCATGGTTTGCATGATCAACTCGGCGGCCTTTATAATCCTCCAGGCGATATCGTAAAAACTCATAGCCATCCTCATTCAAAGCGCTAACAGGTATCATCATAAAAGATGGATTGTAGCGATAAGGATCTGAAATACCATCGGAAAACACCCTAAGGGTAAACTGAGGAAACTGAATGATTCTTCTCTGAATATTTCCTGCATGGATAAATCGATATATGGAGACTCCCAACGCAGTCACAGAGTTAAAACTCTTCCAGATCACTCCTGCGCCTGAGGCGCCAGGGCCTCCTTGAATAAAGGCATTATCATGTAATGCTGTACCAAAGCTGGAAGCATGAATTGTTCCAACAGAAACTTGTGGCTTCCCGCCCGAAAAATGAAACATTGCGTAGTCTCCACTAGGCAATGCGCTATGAATCGGGTTGAAATTGGCAGGGATTATTTTAGCGTATCGGTTAAAAACGCTGATGTCCCTCAGCGTTGGGATCTGCAAATAGCCACCATCTACGCCATAGTTAGCGTTATTTTTCGAAATGACAGGGATATCGAGATGTCTTTCTTTGATAAATAAATAGTGAGGAGAAGATGTATTTGTGACTTCGAAGTGAAAAAAACGGACATATAAATTATCGCATGGGATGTTATCAAAATTATGTCTTGCAGTGGCAATAACTGTATTTGCCACTAAGATGCCACTGCCAATCATTTTATGTGTTGCGCCGTTTTTGTATACTATGGCGCAAGCAGATTGGTGCCAGTTTTTTATGAAAGCACTAAATTCTGGGTGCTCTTGTATTTGATCTTGATTCAAATAGGGGAAGATACTGGCATTATCTACTTCTTCAGGCCATGCATTATAAGTTGAAATGGGTGTGAATGATAATATGTTTTCCTGGCCAAAATCAGATTCCATCCCTCGCGGCACCTGGTTCACAATCGGTGAGACATGATGGACGACTCGCCACAGATAGGTGTTGTGTCCATCCGCACTTTCGTACGCCTCCCAGATTGTATCGGTTTTATGAAACATGATGGTTCTCTCTTTTAATGATATAGTTTTTTAATGACAAATATTTTCCATAATCCAACTGTGTTTCAATACAACAAATTCACCGCAAAGGACTCATGGGCACTCTATCTAAGATGACTTGTTCATCGTCAAGAATGCCTTTTTGCTGACAACCTTGAATGAGTAACGCGCCTTCCTCTGTGAGTCTATAGCGTGAGTTATGCGCGGTACCCGCAAAGACATGAAACTTAGGGGCACACCTATTGATATAGCGAATAAGTTCGGTTCCAATGCCCTTTCGTCTATACGCGGTCTCAACGGAAATATGCGTTAACGCGCTGTTATCATCTATAGATGCGGTTGCAATTTTTGTTCCTTTTTTGACAAACTCTTTTTTGCCTCTGTTGATCACAAAGGTATCGATGGTGGTATAAACGCAGTATTCACTAAACTGATTGGTTGTGCGATAACAATACCCACCCCGCGTTTGTATCGCATCAGCACCAGGCTTATGTTGCACTAGATAGCGGTGGGATTGGGCGTAATCTGTTTTGGATGAGTAATAACATGGCTTTTCGCTGATTTTAGTCGGTTTGAAGAAATCTGTGATCAATCGTTTGGGGTGTCGCGGTTGTGTATTAAAAAAATCGGTGATGAACCGTTGGGTTTTGGACATCTCAGTGCAAGGCCATTTTCTAGTAACCACCATCATTCTTATGATGTTTATTATAGCGTTTTTCAAACAGTAAATACATGAGGTAACGCAGCTACATTTGCCGATATCTTATATTTAAGGGTATAGTCGAATAAGGATTTATGATGACCTATCAAAAGTTCAGAAGCAGCCATAGTCCCGCGGTGATCAATGACCCCCATAGGGGTAGGAACAATATTTTATCTGACTGGCAACGTGCTATTGATAGTGAGTGGGTGTCCTTCAAAATTAATGGGAAGCCTTTGTCAGAGTATTCAAAAAAATATAATGCTTTTAAAACAGAAAGTGATTTGAAAACATTTTTCCAAGACATTCTTCTTTCGCAGTTCCCCGAAGAGAAAAAAAAGGAGGTTCTGGCGTATCTCATGACATCTTTCCATCAAGGTGGTTTGATGTACCCAGTTTCTTCGGCTTTAGGAGCCTGTTTCAGTGAAGTAGATCCAGAAAAACAAACCAATTCTAAATATGGTATCTTAAGAGATTCGACTCTAACGCATGAGATTGGGATTGTGACAACAGCAACAGGATTTAAAGTTCAAGAGTTTTGCACAGCAGGAGAAATGCTTATTTATTCAGGAACATCAATGAGTCATCTTGTTACAGATTGGGACCCTAATTTAAAACCAGACAGAGGTCACGACTATATCATCAAAGCACAGGGTGTGATTGACATTGATTTTTCTCAATCTAGTGATGAGCCTAGTATAGGCGTCGAAAGTAATACAATAGATTTTGGCCATCATGCGCTAAAAGCAAGATTAGATGCGCGTAGTTTTACGCAGATACTGATTGATTTCTTTAAAAATATTTTAGGCCTGAATCAAGTTGCTGAGATTACGCCTAACTCTGAAGATCCTTCTCAAGAAAACACATTTAGGATGTAGATAAGACAGCAATTTCGTCTCAGTACTAAGCATCATCTATTTTATAATTCATCCCCAAGCGTACAGTATTCACGCTAAAATGAGTGCTGATGACATAGCCGGCCTCACCCTCAGCAGATGTCTCTGCGGTGTTAAGGCCGACCACACCTAAATCCACATACGCATACTCTGCTTTTATACTCACACGCGACGCCACGGCATATTCAATGCCGCCGCCGATTGTCCAGCCGAGTGGCGTGCTATGTTGCTTGGTTGAGACACAGACTGGACTGCTGGCACAGGATGTTCCTACGTTACGTTGGTCAAAAGCCAATGTAAGCCCACCCCAAGCAGGTCCTGTTGTGACGTATACCAACATATTTTCTGATGCCAGTGTTCCAATGCGTCCGCGAATGGAACCTAGCCAGCGGATGTTTTGAGTCACGGTTGTGGTTAATGGCAACAGGCTTGTTACCGCATTAGCTGCTCCGATGTGAGCATACTCTATATCACCTTCTGCACCCCAAACGATGTGTTGGTTTTGCCAGTTATATCCCAGCTGCCCGCCTCCCAGAAAACCGGCATTTTGTAGGTTTAAAGAAATAGGAGCGGCATCGTTGATTTGTAAGTTGAGCGCGAGATCTGACGCTGCCGTAATGTCTACTATGTTAGGGTCGGTGCCATAGCCAATAAGTGCACCCAGATACGCGCCCTTCCAGGTAAACTCATTTTCAGAGTGTAACGCATGAGGTGTATCAGAAAATTGATAATCAGCCTGAAGCAACAGACCATATCGACTTTGAATGCCATCTATCGGCTGGGGTTGGCTGGGCGTGGCAATTTGTTCGAAATGAGCCCATCCGTGGGTGACAAGATACCACCAACGTCCTCCTACACCCACGCTGAATTCGTCAGATAACAACCATTTTAAAAGGACATCAAGCTGGAAGCCATTGCCGGTACCGGTATCCAATAAACCTCTGATACTGGGCCGAAGATTATGGAAATCGGTTTCTTGTAATGAACTCTGAATATATGCCACATCGGTTTCTAAGTGCCAATCTTTAGCCAAATCCATGCTTTCGTTAAGACCCAGACGCAAAGAACGCCATGCAGCTGAATTATTTAAAGAATCCACCGATAAAGCAATTGGGGTTGCGCACACGGTCCCGCCTGCAGTTTGCGTACAACCAAAATTTGCGATGAACTCTTGCCAATAATGGTAGCCAATAAATCCACCCAATCGCCAATTGGGCCGAGTCAAGAAGTTATAGCCAAGATCAACACTGAAATAGTGTAATGATCCATTTTTTTGCGGTGAAACGGTTCTAGAATACATAATGCCAGGAGGAAAATCTTCATCAACCAGTTGTCCGCCGCCAATGGATCCTCCACCGATGTAGCCTTTCAAATAAACGCCATTTTGATGCTGAAGTCTCCCAAAGCCCTCCGCCGAATTCGCAGTTAAATCTTCATAGGTCAAACGAGACACTAAAATGGTGGGGGCTCCTAATAAATTTTCTTTATAACGCGCGCTGCTGTACCAATAGCGAGGCCCAAAGTCAAAGGTCCAAGGCGAGGTAGCTTGAGAGGGAATCAAAGGCTCTTTGAGTACTTCAGGGGTTTTAGCATGGTGGGTAGAAGGTATCATTAGGATTAAAAAACCTGCCATCCAGATACTGAGGTGGGTGCGCTTAATGATATCCATCATGACGACAAATTCCGTGTGATGTAAATGCGCGGTAGCGTACTGTGCACAGTGCGGTGAGTCAATCATTTCATGTTTTAACGCGTATGGTCATTTTCGTAAAAAACATTGTTGGGTGTGCTCTTATGGTTTGGCTTGGTTTTTTGCGATTAAACGCCAGTTATCCGCCATTGACATACAGGTTTGCCTATCTAATGAAATTATGATAATTTGTGATGCGCAAAACTTGTCCTATATGGTTGCTGATAATTAATGACTCCTGAAAATCTTTTGTGTGAAATGAACCATCGTTATGCATTGATGATCCGACATAGATTGGAAACCTCGCTTGCTGGGTTTTTTGCACGCAATATAGATCGATATTGCTACCCCTCTATTGAAATACCGAGGGCTTATTTAAGACAACTGATGCATGATCCTGTTCATAAAAATGTTCATATGTTTTTTAATATGTCTTTTTTTTCCAAATTTATTTGCACATTTGAATCAGCCATCAAAGCAAAAACGCGTTCTTCAGGTGACCCTTTCTATGTGGATGAAAAAAGTGCTACACGCTTGGTTTTGGGTCAATTGCTGATCCGACAATGGAACTCTCGACAACAGCATGACGTTGGAAAACCTCTGACCATCAAATTATTGCGTGCCATGATCGAGGTTGAAATTTTTACAGAAGAGTATGTACAACTTGTTTTGCGTTCTGAAGATCCTGAGCAATGTGTTCGCGATCTTTTAGCGGAGGCCACGCCAAGATGCTCTGAGAGTTCTACGTGTTCAACAGGATAAACCCATTGTTTTCCATGGCATATCGTGACAAAAGAGTCTAAATCACGTAAGATCAATGCCTATCACTAAGATAGCGAGTCTTAGCATGAATTCTAAAGGTTGGCAGTGCTTTTTAGAGCTCTGTTCAGCAGTCAAAGATAAAGATCAATTGTCTGAATTATTCGATTGCTTATTAACCCCAGAAGAAAAAGAAAGTATCGAAACACGTTGTTTGATTGTGAAAGCCTTGTTGGATGATAACAAACCTCAGCGGAAAATCGCGGAGGACTTGAATGTCAGTATTGCAAAAATAACCAGGGGATCAAATCAATTGAAACGAATATCAGCTGATTTACGCCAGTTTTTGCTGAATCATTAGGTACAACAGAAAAACAGGACTTATGCAAAACGTCGAGGTCGAGGCAAGTTTTGTTTTTAATGAGGGAGTTTAGGTGGACTAAATGACCGAATTAAAAACGAAACTTAACGAAGAGAACGACGTTTTGCGTAAGTTCTGAAAAATTTGGAGCATGTGCATGAACTTAATTCCAACCATTCTTTGCGGCGGAGCGGGCTCTCGCTTGTGGCCTGTGTCTCGCGAATTGCATCCCAAACCTTTTATTCGTTTGGAAGATGGTCAAAGTTTGTTGCAAAAAGCTTTTTTAAGAGGCGCGTGTTTGCCCAATGTCGCTGAAGTGCTGACGGTGACTAATCGTGAACTGTATTTCAAAATGGATGAAGAGTTCACAGCCATCAATACAAACAAACTGCCTACTACGTTTATTCTTGAACCGTTTGGCCGGAACACGGCAGCCGCTATTGCGATGTCGGCTTTGTATATTGCCGCAGCTTATGACGATGAAACCTTGATGTTGGTATTAGCGGCCGACCATTTGATTAGCGATCAGGAGGCGTTCCAATCTGCGGTGAGCAAGGCCACCGAATTGGCGCTGAAGGGGCAGTTGGTTACTTTTGGTATTGCGCCGCATGAACCTAATACGGGATATGGCTATATCGAGGCATCAGGGGATCGTGTGTTGCGGTTTGTGGAGAAGCCCACGTTAGAATTGGCCGAAACTTACCTGGCTTCCGGAAAATTTCTTTGGAATTCCGGGATGTTCTTATTTACAGCAAAGACTATTTTAGCGGCCATGGAAGACTGTTGCCCTGATATTTTAACGGCAGCAAAAGCGTGTTTTTCCGCATCACGTACCATGCACTCAGATGCAGCACAACAAATCTTATTACATGAGGCGTCCTTTGGTTTGATTGCGGATGATTCTATTGATTATGCCGTCATGGAAAAAGCCAAAAAAGTGTCCGTGGTTGCGTGTGATATGGGGTGGACCGATGTGGGATCTTGGACGGTGTTGGGTGATTTAATTGCCCCAGATCCTTTGGGTAACCGTATTTCAGGTCAAGTCTGTTTGCATGACGTGACCAATTGTACTATTTCCAGCGACAGTCGTTTGATTGGTGCTGTGGGTTTGGATCATCTACTGATCATTGATACGCCAGATGCCTTATTGGTGGCCGATCAAGCTCGTGCTCAGGATGTGAAACATATTTATGCGCAATTAAAAAAAGAAGATCATGACGTGCATAAAATACATCGTACGGTGCATCGTCCTTGGGGGTCCTATACGATTTTGGAAGAAAGTCCTAGCTTTAAAATCAAACGGATCGTGGTCAAACCCCAAGCGAGTTTGAGTTTACAAATGCATCATCATCGTTCCGAACACTGGATTGTGGTAAGCGGTATGGCTGAAGTGGTCAATGGCGAAGAGCTTTTTTTGGTAGCAACCAATCAATCTACTTATATTCCCGCGGGCCACAAACATCGTTTACGTAATCCAGGGGTTTTAGATTTGGTGATGATTGAAGTGCAATCCGGACAATATTTGGGAGAAGATGATATTGTTCGTTTCGAAGACAGTTATGGACGCGTAGAAGAATTGGTTTGATGATATACTCTCCACTAATGAGTTTTCGGATTGTATGCTATCGCTTTTTCCGTCTATTGCGTCCAAAAAGATTTGCAATAGAATCGCTATTACGCATCTTTTTGGACGCAATAGACGAAAAAATCAAGTCGCCTACAAAACCGAAAACTCATTAGTGAAGAGTATATGTTAAATGCACAGCAAATGGCGGCGGTCCGCTATATTGACGGCCCCCTATTGGTTTTAGCTGGGGCTGGCAGTGGTAAAACTCGTGTGATTACGCAAAAAATAGCGTATTTAATTGAAGAATGTCAGTATACAGCGTCCCATATTTGCGCCCTGACGTTTACCAATAAAGCAGCAAGAGAAATGCAGCATCGGCTGACCACCTTATTGCCTGCAAAACGCCGACGCGGCATCGTGGTTTCAACGTTTCATGCGTTAGGCTTGATGATTCTGAAGCGTGAAGCACTGCATTGCGGATTGACGGCCAATTTTTCTATTTTTGATGCGGAAGATTGTTTACAAATTCTGCGTGGTTTGGCACCCCCGGGCTCGACCCAAGATCGATCAATCTTAGAGCAGATTCAGCAGCTGATTTCTTTTTGGAAATCGGAATTATTAGCACCTGATGAAGTACCGCAGAATGCCAATCAGCTTGAGGCGCGATTGCGATATCAACAGTACCAAACCACCCTTCGTGCCTATAATGCCGTTGATTTCGATGATTTGATTACCTTGCCTGTGAGATTGTTTCAGGAGGTCCCCGAAGTTTTGGCCTATTGGCAGCAAAAGTTTCGCCATATTTTGGTGGATGAATACCAGGATTCTAACAGCAGCCAGTATCTGTTGCTGGCTGCATTGGTGGGTGGGCGTGCTCATTTCACTGCGGTGGGCGATGATGATCAATCTATTTATGCTTGGCGTGGGGCAAAACCAGAAAACTTACAACAATTACAGCGTGACTACCCGCAATTAAACATTATTACCTTGGAACAAAATTATCGTTCCACAGGGCAGATTTTACATTTGGCCAATCAGTTGATTGCGCATAATCCCAAACCGTTTCCTAAAAAGCTATGGTCGGAATATGGGTTGGGCGATCCTGTGCGCGTATTGTCTTGCAAAGATGAGCAGGACGAGGCGGAGTTAGTCATTGCTGATCTGATCAGTCATAAACTACGCCATGGGCGTGCATTTGGTGATTATGCTATTTTATATCGGGGCAATCATCAATCACGTCTTTTTGAAACCGTATTGCGGTCACAAGGTATTCCCTACCGAATCAGCGGCGGACAGTCCTGGTTTGCCCGTACTGAGGTCAAAGATTGGTTTGCCTACCTCAAGCTATTATGTAACGAAGCAGATGATGCTGCGTTTTTACGCGCTGTCACCACGCCAAAACGGGGTATTGGTGATACGACCTTGACCAGTTTAGGTGATTATGCCAAATCTCGTAATCAACCGTTGTTTCAATGTGCTGATCATTTGGCATTAGCCGAGCATGTTGCCGATAAACCGCGTGCGTTACTACAGCACTTTAAACAAACCATCTTCGGATTCAAACAGCGTATGCAAACGGAGTCTGTGACTAGCGTATTGCGTGAAATGGTCGAAGTTTTTGGGTATGAGGCGCATCTTTATGAGCAAAGTGATAACCCTCAGCAAGCGCAAAAGCGTATGGACAATGTGTGGCAATTATTGGATTGGGTAGGATCACTGTTGGAGAAAAAACCAGGGTCGACTCTTGCTGATGCAGTATCAACGATGATTTTGGTGGATAGATTAGATAATACTGAGGACAGTGAAGCAGACGTGATTCAATTGATGACCCTGCATGCGGCGAAAGGGTTAGAATTTCCGTGCGTGTATTTGGTGGGCCTTGAGGAAGGCATTTTGCCGCATCATGTCAGTATTGATACCCATCAAATTGAAGAAGAACGCCGCTTGGCGTATGTGGGTATTACGCGTGCCAGACAAGTACTCACCATGAGCTTAGCGCGTCGTCGTCGTCGCGGTGGAGAAACTGTTGCCAGTTTACCCAGTCGTTTTTTAGAAGAATTACCCCAGGACAAATTGGAATGGTTTGGATTAGTGGGCGAAAGGGATGAAACCAAATCCAAAGCCTTAGCCCAATCGCATTTGGCTACCTTAAAGACGTTGTTGGCTAAGTAATAGGAAAAAGCTGCCCCCAAAAGCTCATTCTTAATTCACAAAATTATTTCGGACTGTTTTGGGAAGGACGTTCACCAGTTGGCGCTGATGATTTCTCCATGCTCTTCCTTACATCTACTGAGGGTTTAGCCGCTGTGTTTGACAGTGGGGTGATCGTGATTTTGCGCGCAGTCCCCTGCTGGGGTTGCGTAACCCCTGGCCCGGAAGTTAAGCCCTGTTTCGCAGTTCGCGCCGCTTTTATTTCGTTGAGCCTATCTTTATTTGAAGCTAACATGTCACCGCGTTCTACCGTATTTTGTTTAATCTCCTTCACTTCCTGTTTCGTTTCAGCAAGAAGTGCGGTGTTTTCATCATGATGTGCTTGTATTTGAGGAACCTTGCTTTCCAGGTAGTCCCTCAATTCGGTCATTCTTTGTACTTCTTCTATAAGCGCGGCAAGAAGCATTGCGGCAAGATTGACAGCACCGCCACCGCCACCGCCGCCTCCACCGCTACCACCTCCACCTAAGCCGAAGCCACCACCACCTGGATTACAAGCTTCAAATATTCTTTGCCTGACCTCGTTACAGTCATTTCTGATTGTAGTGCAGTTTTCAAGCACTCTGTTCGAGTTGGTCGAGCATTTTTGCAAACGCTCTCGATCGGTTTGAAGTTCGGTGCGTGCCCGAAGCAAGCCTGCTCTCATGTCTTCAAGCTCTTTAATGAGCGCCAGTTCTTCTGGCGTAGGCGGGTCACTCAGTGCGGCTTGGGCTGCTGCTAATTCGTCCTCAATACTTTGTAGCTGGTCGTCAATTTCTTTCTTTTGCTTATTAAGCTCTTCTTCTTCTTGTGATATTTCCGCGGATAATCCCGTATTTTCTTGTGCATTTCTCTCATTTTCTTCTGTTATTTTTTCATTTGTTTTTTCATACTCGATGCATTCAAGGACGACCTGATCCAGTTCCGTAACCAGTTTTTTAGCCAGAGCTTTTTCATCCTCGTCTCCAATGGTCGCTATAGCCTCACCCAGTTCCCGTCCATCATTTTTTACGTCTGTAAGATTGCGTGGCAGAGGGTTGCCTTCATCATCATATCTGGGTGGTGCCATGGTATATCTCCCTTAATGAGCACTCATTGTCACTTCTCCCAGGTAC
Source organism: uncultured Legionella sp. (assembly GCA_964625775.1). GTDB lineage: Bacteria > Pseudomonadota > Gammaproteobacteria > Legionellales > Legionellaceae. The sequence continues at coordinate 21,537 of CAZVEH010000001.1, forward strand.
ACTTGGGAGTATTTTTTACAAAAAAGCATAAACGGAGAGGGATTGGTAGCTCCCCTTGTTCAGTATAGTAACTGTTGGGTTTTTTTCAATCTGTAGATGGGTCCAGAGTTGCGTTACTCAATCAAAAATGTTTTTGCGTCTCAGCTCTTTATTATTCTAAATGCTGCATTAGATGATGGGTATATTGACGGTTTTTTAGAAGTTTTGGAACAGGGTGTGTTTTCTTAAAAACAGGTGATCATGGGGATGATTTTGCCCTGGTCATAGACGAAATGCGCGTGTCTAGGCATAATAGGCATCCACTTGCCAGCGTTCGTCTTGGAGCACTATGATGTTAAGTTACAAATTCATGGCCACCCTCGCTGTTTGTATAGTAGCCGTATTATTTCAAGGATGCCGTATGAATCACGTCAAGAATTATGAAAAAAATCACCCTGTTTTGATGATGGAAGACTATTTTACTGGTCACGTTAAAGGCTATGGTCTAATCCAGAAATACACAGGCGGTGTTCGCCGACGATTTACTGTTGACATGCAGGGGTACTGGACCGGAGATCATGGCACCTTAGACGAAGATTTTATTTACGACGATGGAGAAAAACAGCATCGTCAATGGCGATTAACCCGTACTGATGCGCACCATTTTAATGCGGTAGCAGATGATGTGACGGGGATTACGCATGGAGAACAATACGGCAATGCGATTCATATGGTTTACGTGCTACAAATCCCTTATAAAGGTAAAACAATCGATGTGACGATGGATGATTGGTTATACCGTGTTAATAACCAAGTCGTATTAAATAATGCTGTTATGAAAAAATTCGGTATTCCAATTGGTCGCATTACAGCTAGCTTTTTTAAGGAGTAATCAATTTGAGGCTCGGTTCTTTGTTTTTGGCGTTATGGGCATGGTTTGATAACGATACAGCTGAAAAAATGCTCGTATCAAACCGCTTTACCCTTTGGCGTGCAATTCCATTTATACTCTTGCATCTTGGTTGTCTTGTTGTGTATTGGGTAGGTGTTAGCAAGGCTGCTATCTTTACCGCAATCGGGCTATATTGTTTTCGCATGTTTTGTATAACGGGCTTTTATCATCGCTATTTTTCTCATAAAACCTTTAAAATGAATCGCATTTGGCAATTTATTTTTGCCTTCTTGGGCGCAACTGCGGGCCAGCGCGGGCCTTTATGGTGGGCGAGTCATCATAGATGCCATCATAGGCAAGCTGATACCCAGCACGATCCCCATTCACCGCAGCATGCCGGATTTATCTGGAGTCATATTGGCTGGTTTTTTTCTTCCGATGCCTTTAGCACCAATTATAAAACGGTGTCGGATTTAGTTAAATTTCCAGAACTCGTATGGTTAAATCGTTATGATATTATCCCACCATTACTACTGCTGATCACCTTATATGCACTGGGAGAATGCTTGTATTATAATGCACCAGAGATGCATACATCGGGCACACAGTTGGTTGTCTGGGGGTTTTTTATTTCAACGGTATTTGTATTTCATGCCACGAGCAGCATTAATTCTCTCTCTCATCAATGGGGTTATCGGGATTTTGATACGCCTGACCAAAGTCGCAATAATTTTTTCCTTGCGTTAATGACACTTGGGGAAGGATGGCATAATAACCATCATTTTTATCCCAACTCGGTTCGTCAAGGATTTCGTTGGTGGCAAATAGACGTAACCTTTTATATGCTTTGGTTTTTATCAAAAATAGGTATCATTCATGACCTGCGACCTGTGGATATGGGGCGAGGAAAAATACGATGAAAACCCATGTGTGGATCACTGGTGCTTCTTCAGGGATTGGTAAAGCTGTAGCACTTGAAATGGCAGCCCGAGGCTATGACTTGATTATTTCTGGCCGTAACCAAGATGCGTTGCAACAAGTGGCTGATCAAACAGGCGCTTATGTGCTCGCCTTTGATGCCACCGACAGGCAAGCAAATATGGATGCAGCCAAAGATCTCAATCAACGCTATGAATGCATTGATATTGTTTTTTTTAATGCGGGCAATTGTGAATATGTTGATGTGCATGCATTTAAAAGTGATGTTTTTGAACGCATGATGAAAACCAACTTCTTAAGTATGGTTTACGGTGTCGAAGCAGTCCTTCCCTTATTAAGAGCTTCTAAAAGCCCACAGTTGGTTGGCATGAGTAGTGCGGTTGCTTTTCTAGGTCTTCCCCGTTCAGAAGCTTATGGTGCAAGCAAAGCAGCCATACGTAATTTTTTACAGGGCTTACGCGTATCGTTGTCTAGAGAAAACATAGCCGTGTCTATTGTTTATCCAGGTTTTGTCAAAACGCCTTTAACCCAGAAAAATGACTTCCCAATGCCCATGCTAATTACCGCTGAACAAGCAGCAAAAGCAATCGTAAGGGGAATAGAAAAGAAAAAGTGTGATATTTACGCCCCTGTTTTTTTTGTGTTTATCACTCGATTTATCAGTATGCTACCCTCGAAAATGAGCAGCCACCTTCTAAAATTACTCTTAAGGTAACTATGCGTATTGCAATTATTGGCAGTGGTATTTCTGGATTAACAAGTGCTTATTACCTCCATAAACGAGGACATGATGTATCTGTTTTTGAGGCATCGGATTACGTCGGTGGACATACCCATACCATTCATGTTGCAACCGCAGATCAAGATTATGCCATTGACACTGGTTTCATAGTATTTAATTATGAAACTTACCCTAACTTCACGCATCTTTTGCATGAGCTAAAAGTTGATATTCAAGATACGGACATGAGTTTTAGTGTTTATGATCCCAAACAGAATTTTCAATATTCAGGAGGCTCTTTAAATGGTTTGTTTGCCGACCGACGAAATCTGTTTAGTTTTAAGTTTTATCATTTGTTGAAAGAAATCCGTCGTTTTCATCGCTTGGCAAACATGGTATTGGGTTCCATGAATACCACAACGACCTTAGAACATTTTCTTAAACAACATCAGTTTCAAACACATTTTGGTGAGTTGTATTTATACCCGCTGATTTCAGCGCTTTGGTCTTCCCCTAGAGATGTTATTGGTGCGATGCCAATTTTTTTTGTTGCTCATTTTTTTAAGAATCACGCATTATTGAAGATGCTGCCGGATATTTCTTGGAAGGTAGTTAAACAGGGCTCTTCTCGTTATATTTCGCCTTTAATTCAAGCCTTTAAAGAACAAGTCTATGTGAACACGGCTGTTGTGAATCTACGCCGCGAGGCCCTGGGTTTTAATTTATATCATGAGAAAGGCGAGATTGGTCATTTTGATGCTGTGGTGGTCGCCACACACAGTGACCAAGCTTTGAGATTACTGGATAAACCTACTCCACTAGAATGGGAGATTCTGTCGTCTTTTTCGTATGAGGATAATGATGTCATCCTTCACCAAGATGAAACATTAATGCCATCGTCTCGCAGAGCTTGGGCAAGTTGGAACTATAGGATTTCATCGGAAAACCATGCCGTTTTGACCTACAATATGAATAAATTACAAAGCATTTCAGAGTCAGTTCCTTTTTTAGTCTCGCTCAATGCCGCTAATATCATTAATCCTGAAAAAATAATTCAGCGTTTTTCCTATAGTCATCCCCAATACACGCTAGCCAGTCTTGCAGCTCAATCACGCCAACAGGAGCTCAATGCGCAGTCAGGGATTTATTTTTGCGGGGCTTATTGGGGATTTGGGTTTCACGAAGATGGCGTCAACAGTGCTCTGGCTGTATGCCGACATTTGGCCGAGCACTATGGATAGCGCAATCTATACCGGTCTTGTGACCCATAAGCGATATACTAACACTCCTCACCAATTTCAATATCGTGTATTTATGATGTACTTGGACCTGGATGAATTAGACGTGTTATTTCGATCGCAGTGGTTTTGGTCTGTAGAAAAAAGGAATATCGCCTCTTTTCAGCGCAAGGATCACCTCGGTGATCCAAATCTGTCCTTAAAGCAATCCGTCATTGATTTGGTGTATGAGCGTCTCGGATTAGTCCTTGATGGTCCAGTGCGTCTGCTCACTCATTTGCGTTATTGGGGTTATTGTTTTAATCCCGTGAGTTTTTATTATTGTTATGATAAAAGTGGCCAGCATTTAGAGGTGATTGTTGCCGAAATTAATAATACACCTTGGGGTGAGCAGCATTGCTACGTTTTAAAAATACATCCGGATAGAACTCATCAAGATCATCATCATTTTATTTTTCCAAAAGAATTTCATATTTCGCCTCTCATGCCAATGCATCTCACTTATGATTGGTGGTTTAGCGTGCCAAAAAACCAATTGAGTGTGCATATGAATAATATTCAGGATAAAAAAAAATTATTTACCGCCAACCTAAATTTGGAAAAAAAGAATTTAAATAGTCAACATCTAGCGCATGCTTTAATTCATTACCCCTTCATGACGGGTAAGGTTATCGGCGCTATTTATTGGCAATCCTTGCGTACTTGGCTCAAAGGCGCACCGTTTTATTCTCATCCATAGCACCCATGAGGCCCCAATGCTTAAAAACATAGCCCAAAAATTATTATTTATGCGTCTTTCGAAGTTAAAAATTGGCCTTTTGACGATCCAAGAGGGTCAAAAATCGTGGTCCTTTGGTGACCAGGGTGCACCTTCTGACTTAAACGCTGTGATGAGAGTCGCATCTCCTAATTTTTATTGGGACATCATCCTAGGAGGGAGCTTAGGCGCAGCCGATGTTTTTATCCAAAAAGGATGGGAAACCGACCATTTAACGAAGGTACTACGGTTATTTTTGCGCAATGAAATTGCACAGCATTATGAAGAAAAAAGCCGCTTTAAATTAGCCAAGTGGTGGCGCTGGATGATCCATCAATTCAAACGGAATAACATCAAAGGCAGTCGTCATAATATCGCCCAACATTATGATTTAAGTAATGAATTTTTTAGACTGTTTCTTGATGAAAACATGATGTACTCCAGTGCAATGTTTCCTACTGAGCATGCAGATTTGGACACAGCGGCAAGGCATAAATTGGATGTGATTTGCCAAAAATTAGATTTAAAACCAGGGGATACTGTGTTGGAAATTGGCACCGGTTGGGGTGGATTTGCATTGCATGCGGCTGAACAGTATGGATGCAAGGTCGTTACCACCACGATTTCTCAACAGCAATACGATCTAGCTCAACAGCGTATTTCAGAAAAAAACTTACATGATCAAATCACCTTGTTAAAACAGGACTATCGGCATTTAACAGGAATTTACGACAAGATCGTATCTATTGAAATGATAGAAGCCGTAGGCCATCAATACTACGCTACCTTCTTTTCAAGCTGCGCTGCTTTATTAAAACCCAATGGTCAGATGCTCATACAAGCGATTACGATTCAAGATCAGGCTTTTGACAGAGCCAAACATGAGGTCGATTTTATTAAACGATCCATTTTTCCTGGAAGCTGTATTCCATCGGTTACCTCTTTATTAACCGCGATGACACAGGCCAGTGATTTACGTTTATTCCATTTAGAAGACATTGGTTTGCACTACGCTAAAACCCTTCAACTCTGGCGTGAGCGTTTTTTCCAAGCACAGGAACAGGTCCTTGCTTTGGGTTTTGACAACGCTTTTATGCGGTTATGGGATTTTTATTTTTCTTATTGTGAAGCAGGTTTTGCTGAAGGGTATTTAGGGGACATGCATCTTCATTTTGTTAAACCACTCGCCATACAAGCCAAATGAATTCATTTATAAAAACCTTGTTACCCTTCGTTGTATTTCAAATTCAATGGTGGCTCTGTATTTTATCAAGTCACCACCATACCCAATATGGGTATGGTTTGGCCGTTATGATTTTTTTACTTAATTTATTTTATCAACCTATAACACGACCCATGCTCTTATTTTTCTTGCTCTTATCAAGCTGGGGAATAATCAATGATACCATGCTGATGCAAATCGGTGTGTTTGGGTTTCCTTTGCATATGGGCCACTTAATTCCAGCCTGGTTAATGGTGTTGTGGGTGTGTTTCAGCGCATGGTTTCTTCATGCTCAATGGCTTAATCAGCGATTGTCCTCTGTATTATGTCTTTTTTCCATCGGTGGGGCAGGTAGTTATTATGGTGCAGTCAAGCTTAATGCCTTGATTTTTTTAATACCAACCAACCGTGCGCTCATGATACTGTTTATGGATTGGTTTTATTTGGGGCTGGTCTTTTTTTTAACCGTGAAGTGGATGCACGTTCTGCAGGAAAAAAAAGAATCCCAATAATCCCTATCTATGGACCCCGCCTGTTTTGCAAGAGGTCATTCAAAATGTTAGCAAGATAGGGTGAGATGCAGTCCTGTATTCGGTTTCTAAATGATTGAAACCGTTATTGGGCACCTAAAACACTGTCTCTACGGCGCTACAACCTAGGCATAGCAACCGGCGCACAACACAGATCTTTTAAAGGCACAGAAGTTGCCATACCGGATTTAAATAAAAATAAATGATGATTTGGCTGTGTTCGGTATTCTGGAATCTTGGGTGCAGCAATCAGTGGTTGTAATCCTTGTAATGCTTCGTACCGCTGTTGCACGGATCGCCTATTTTCTATTGGGGTTGCATCATGATCATAATCCCATTGTGCAGCTCTTCTGATCAGTGGATCAAACAGATATTTTAATAAGCGCAGCGGAATAGTATTGTCATGGTTGTGATCATCTGATCCTTGAAACCTGTTTTTTACCATAGCAGTGGCATCACGTCGGTGGGCATGATTGGGGTATAAATAATCATAATCTTCAAGCAACTCAAAGCCGCCATTGATGAACAAAGACCAAAACTTAGACAGGCCTTCTACTTGGTCTCCTGTAACTGCCGCACTATACAAATGGCCAGTGAAGAGTAATTTTTCTAACGGTTCAAACAACAGCCGCAGTAAAATACGATAAGGATTCCATTTTTGCTCTATGGTTTCATTTGCAAATTCTTCCGCGGAGATGCCCAAAAACTTAGGAATCAAATATTTCCATAATAAAGCATCACGTTGGGCAGCATTTTTAGGTATGGCTTCCCAGAGAGAGTTGAACACACGTCCTGATGCCCATAAAGCAATAAAATGATTAAAGCTTGGATCTTCTTCAATATTATCCAACGTGTTGGCAATACTTTGGATACTAAAGGGTAAAATAGATAAACCAATGAAGGCCGGAATGATCATATTTAAAATAACTTTGGGCAGCAAGCTCATCAACGCAAACAAAGGTTTATGTTGATGAAAAATGGTCAACCATGTGCCTATGGTGCAATAGGTCAATAGCATGGTCAGCAGGAATAAAAAAAACGTCACGCCCAGCATCAGTTTGGATTTCAAAGAGCTGTTTTGCGTATTGGCTCTCATTCGATCGAAAAATTTTGTAAATGGATTATTTAAGAGCATTTCAGTCATAGAATTATAAATGAGCAATCCATACGCGCCCCCAGCAACTAAGGCAAGAGGCACAATGATACCGGGGAAGGCACTCAATGAAATGGCTGCAAGCAATGGGATGGACGCGAATGATTCCGTGATCAAATACGTGGTACCCAGTCCCATGACGATGCCGGCGAACAAACTGGCTGCTATGGCCAACCGGGAATAAAGCGTATGCCAGCCTAATTGTGAACGCCAGTGTTGGCGATCTTGTGCAGAGATCCATTGTTGCAATTTGTTGTTGTGAAATTTATGGTTGAGATCAAGCAAATTTTCTCTGGTGGTTTCATCTAAAGTATCAAGTGATAAAAAACTGCTTTTTTTTCTGTGGAAAGACTGGTGTAATTGCATGGTTGCAAAATCAAAATTACAAAAAACAAAGGGTTTTTCGGGGATAATAGAAAACACGGGGGTTACAGTAGCAACAGGTGTTTCTGGATGAAACAAATGAGTTGTTATGGTCTTTTCAAGCGCTTGTACATGCTCATTCAAGCGATTTAATATGTTTTGATGATCTTCGTTAAACGGTTGCGTTCGCACATAATTGGTCCACTGTTCAACATGTTCAAGCTGAGAGAGATACATAGAGATCAATAAGGGATAGTTTTCCCGACACCTTTCCACCGTATCTGAGCCATAAAGCTTTTGATACAGGCTGTGAATTTTTTGATTGTGAGCCTGGTTTTCGATAAATTGCTCAGAAGTGTAAGATTTTAAAAACCCAGTTTGATTGATGTCTATACTTTTTTGTTCATAAACACCCTGTTGATTACGAAAGCCCATGTGATAGCCATATTCATTCTGAATGATTAGTACTTCGTTGAATTGGCATACCCTGATTTTATCTTCCTCCGTAGGTTCGGTAGGTAAGAAACGATTGCGATTGTGATCAAACTGAGCTAGTTTTTCTTGTAAGTAGAGCCCTGTCATTTGCCGTTCATATTCCTCTACCCCAGGCGTGGCCAATTTTTCCAAAGAGCCGCGAAGATTTTGTAAATAAATCTCGCCTTCATAGGCAATCGCCAAAACAAAAGAGATACAGGCGCGACCGATGCTTAAGGGCCACAGTGCTAACATACCGCAGAAACTCAGCATGCCAAGAATCATACTGGCGCTGATTGCCAATACTAAAGCACTGACTTCTATGATGACGGGTTTCCAGCGGGCATACAAAGCAGAGTACGTGCCGATGCTTGGCCATGTTGAGCGTGGAGGTGTTGTCAGTCCTGGGATTTGTTCTATAGGGGCAAACATGAGCATCCTTTTTGTATTTTTCCGCGTATGCTATATCAAATGAGAATGATTATCAATAACTCTGGTGGGTGTTGCATTTGCGAATAATAGCGGTTGTAAGGTGGTTTGATGAAGTTGAGTCTTAAAAAAATCACCTATCGAACGGCATTGTATCGCTCTGGTTTGACCCTGGTATTGTTTCTCGCAATGGATGGTTTGGTGTAAGTCGGTTTGCATTTGGGTAAAAGTGGCGTGTTGATGATGAAAATAGAGTGCAATGCCTAAACCAATGATCAGTAATGACGCTGCTGCAAGCAAAGAGCATTTCATAATCAATAAAACGATCACCTCAGGCAGGGCATGACCCGTCAGATATCGAAAAAATGCTGGGATACTGATGAGAAGAGCAAATCCTCCCATCAACAGCAAGGTTGTTTTGGCTGCATTGATCAAAGCCGTTTTCTTGCGTTCTTGATATGCTGTTACAGTATTGTCGAGTTGAGCGCTTATATGCGGTAATAATGTGGAGATAACGGTCCAATTTTCTCTGGGAGCACTCTCTGGGGCCGTCTTTAAGTTTGAGATAGAAGACAGCAGCTGGCGCTCTTGGAACGTAGCGAGATGAACACAATAAGGATTTTTAGCTGTTATGTTGTTTTTAAATTGTTCGTAGTGTCTTTTTATGTTTTGGTCATTAGAGGTGGTAATGTTCTGAAGTACTTTGCTGTGCTTGTTATAGTGATAGAGTTTATCTTGATACCAAGAAATAATCTGATTATTAGAAACAGCACCGGGTGCTTGTCGACGATAAAAGTGATTAATCATTTCCACGGTCAACTGGGGTTGATACTCTTCGCAACCCAGATAATAAAAGCGGGTGTGTTTGCTCGGGTACTCCAAATGGATGAGCTCATACTCCTCATACAATTGAGGTAAAAAATGTGTGAGGTGATCCTCATCTATTTCTGGAAAAAGCTTTGGGATGATAGTTAGAGTGGTTGTGATATTGTCGTGCAATACATCCAAAAGAAAACGAGCATCTAAAGTTAATGCAGGGTCGTGAGTTTGTATTCGTTGCTGTTGTATCACGTCAAGGATGCGTCGGAGTGTTGCAATAACTATAGTTTGAATCAAATTGGGATCAATTTTGGCAGGCATTTTAATTCAAATGTATAAAATGAAATCATTATAGGCGTATTTATAGGCATTGTCTATAAAAAAGCCCTTTTCCTTAGCAGGAGAAGGGCTCAAGAAGTCTCATCATTATTTTAAAGTTTTACGGATGGCAAATGACAAAATCACGTAGTGCAATCCGTTGAGTAGCAACTCAATAGAAATGAACAAGCCAATGACCCACAAACTTGATAATGGCCATTGCATCAGAATGATGCCACCAAGGATAATTGCGGCCACGCTAGATATTAAGGTAAATATCCAACCCGGAGTGCCGTGTAATGACAGTGCCATGACCAATCGGACTATCCCGATCAGAATCAATGTCCAAGCGATGAGCGCAGTGATAATGGTTGATGCGAGTAATGGATCCCAGACAATCAAACATCCACCTAGAAAATAGAATAAGGCAATTAACCCATGCCAAACCGCTACCTTCCATTGTTTGCTTTTGAACACGTCAATACTTTGTGCCACGCCACCAATCAAAAACATCAGACCAATGAACACGATACTGATCAACGTAACGCCGACTACAGTACTTAACCCTAAAAACCCAAAAATAACAAACAAAACGCCCAATCCAAGTAACCACGACCAATCACGTGTGACTTCAGGAGGAAGTTTTGCTTTTCCAGTTGATTTTGCTACTCTGGCCATTATGATCTCCTTGAGTATAAGAATGCTCCACAATCTATGTTAGCAGTATATGGTTGATTTGCAAATTATAGAAAAAAAAACAGAAATTTGGATTGCGATACAAACGAAGTGCTCGTTTTTCAGTGTGTGATGTTAAAAATTTGAGACGTTATGTTTCTTCGGTTGCAGACACCAAAGATATTTTTTGGCGCCGGTTCATAAGGCGGCTTCCTAAAACATTGATACTAAGCCCACCGATGATGAGATAAGCGGCTGAAAGTTCCCATTGTTGGATGGGTTCAGCAAACACCAAAAATGAGCAACACATCCCAAATACTGGCACCAATAAGGTGAATGGAATAACCGCAGCGATGGTGTATTCGCGCAGGAGGACATTCCAAATGCCGTATCCTATCCAAGTTGAAATATAGGTAATAAAAGCAACTGCTCCGATAGTGGCCCAGGACATGTGCGTTAAACTTGACCATATTTGGGTTGGGCTTTCTGTATAAAAAGTTAGGCCAACCAACAAAGGCGTTGATACAAAACTACCCCAAGCAACCAAAGAATATGAATTCACGTGGGCCAATTTACGTGCAAATAAGTTGCCTGCTCCCATGGCTAGGGCTGCGATAATGACTAATATAAAACCAGTCCATGATTCCGCATTGGTATAGTTTACCCAAACCAATCCTAAGCCAATAAAGGCAATGACCGCACCTAGGATTTGGAGTGGACTGGGTATCTCGTGTAAAAAGACTGCTGCAAACAATATACTGAAAAAGACCTGACATTGAAGAATCAATGAGGTTAATCCTGGCGGCATACCCGCATGCATACCCGCAAACAGAAGCGCAAACTGCAGACCAAAAATACATAGCCCATATGCTAAGATCAGTCGATACGATGCTTTAGGTCTGGGTAGAAAGAAAATTGCAGGAATGCTGGTTAAGAAAAATCGCAAAGCCCCTAAAAGATAGGGGGACACATCTGTGAGCGCGAACGTAATAACAGAAAAATTACAACCCCAAATTGCAGTGGCCAGGATAGCCAGCAGGATGTGATTCATACGCACTTTAGGATGAGCCTCTTAAGATTGGATGATCAGAGTATATCATATTTATACACAAGACTGTTGCAAACCACGATCTCTATCAGGGCAAGATCATGTGCGTCTATAAATGACTCAAATAGCCGCCGTCCCGCGCTATATGCGCGGGATCCAGCGATCCTGCTAAATTCCTGGATCCCGCGGACGAGCCGCGGGACGTAGTAAATTGGTTATTGGTTGCAAATTAAATTCCAATCGAGCATTTATTCAGCACACATGCGGTTGCCCTGCGATCTCTATGGCCCTTTTTGTTTTCTTAAAGATCTGTTTGGCTAAACTTCATACCATCCAGGTTGAGCTCCCACACGATATGTGTATTATGCTGTACATTGACAGAGGCACTATATGAATGACAGTCTGGAAAAATAAAGCTGCCACCACAAAAAGAATAGCGTAATACGTAAACACCAGATAATAATTTGGAGGTGCTTCTATCCAAATGGATAGATTCTGTACCAGGATAGATGTTACCTTTGTGGATTACTCCTGATGGCTCCGTGAGTTCGTAGCTGATTTTGCTCCAGCTATCATTATTGACGAAGCAATTATTCAGGACAGTATGTTGAACATACTCAACATCAGGTGCAACATTTTGTTCGGCATGTGCTAAATGGCTGGATGATAGGATGGCAAAGATCAGCCCAGATATAGAGAAAAAATTTTTCACATGTAATCCTATTTTAATTAAAGTTGCGCAATATTAGTAAGGCTACCTGTGATTGTCAAATTGTTTGGCAGAAAACAACGCCAGATCAATGATTTTTTTTGACTGCTCTGGATCGTCGGACATTTGGCTCACATCCTGAGTGAGTTCTATAAAAAAATCAGCATTGGGTGTTTGCGGATGATACAATGCAGTGACATGGCGATAAATGTAATGTAGTAATTCTTTGTTGATGGTGATTTTATTGGTTTCTGTGGCATGATTGCTATGACAATCACCAAACAACAACCAGCCGGGTGCAACATCCAAATGGGTGGCAATTTCGATGAGCTTATTCGATTCTGGAATGGCCTGTCCACGCAAATATTTGCGACAAATCTGCAAAGAATGTCCGGTCATTTGTGCAAATTTCTGAACATGTACACCAGATGGTGACCGAGAAGAGCAGTATCCTTTCGCAAGCAACGCAGCACGTAAGCGTGAGGCGAATTGCTGATTGAAATGAGGTTTCTCTAATTTGATCATGGTGTGGGGTCTTCTTATGAAAGTCCTGAGAGAGTGTAATCAATCCTACCTAATGTGACAACCCAAGCTGCACAAAATCACTGGGTGTTTTCTCATTCTCTAATGGAAATATAAAGTTTCTATTGGAAATAAACGATTGACATTATTTGTCTTGTGGTTAAACTTAATTCCGAAAATCAAAGTCCATCTTGATTTTTGAGTCCAATCACGGAATGGTTTGAGCGGAAAAAGGAATCCCCCTCAAACCAAACACAGGAAACACAGTGGTAAACATAGCTGTTGAAACCTCGCTTATGGCTGGAATTGATACCCCCGATCGATACCGGCCTTTCTCATCCTCGATGGTTTAATAGGTTCGCACACGGACTTGACGTCGACAACGGACTTGTCCGTGTCGGTGGTTGTTCAGATATTGTCTAGAATAAACCACTTGTCTACGAGTATAGGCTCGATCAACGTAAACATACTGGTCGTACTCAGGAAACAGCTCAAATCGACGTTGCTGTAATTGCATGTTAGCAAATTGTCTCCTGATGAATCTGTTGTGCAACCTTTGTGCCTGCAATTGGCGCATCAAGCGCATATCTTGATAATCTTGTGCTTCCTGCAGGCTGGGGCCCACTGAAAAAACAATAGACGTATGCGCCTGAGTCTGTGCGCAAATGATCATCAATAACCCGGAAAATAGTAGTCTTACTCGTTTTTTCATAGCGTGCCTCGTTTTTTTATTTCATCAATTTGCGCCAATTATACCACAGTGAATAAAAAATACACTTATCATCGGATCGGCTTACGGCGCGAGAAGTGACTTTGTGCTTTTGTAGGGTGTTGCTCTTTGATGGTGTTCTGACAAAACAATTGACGATGATTAGGGAGTCATACTATACTTCGCAGCCTCGCTGTTTGATAAACAGCTGTTGATATATTTTTAGGCACGTAGCTCAGTGGTAGAGCACCACCTTGACATGGTGGTGGTCGGTGGTTCGATCCCACTCGTGCCTACCAACTCAGATGGCAAACAATGCATGTCACCAATCGCGGTTTGGTTGAGATGAGGAAATAACAAACATGCCAAACATCAAATTACCCAATGGGCAAGTGAAACACTTCGACCAACCTATGTCTGTTTATGAGGTTGCAAAAACCATCAGCACCAGTTTGGCCAAAATTGCCTTGGCTGGTCAAGTGGACGGTCGTATGGTCGATGTCGGCCACGTCCTCACTCAAGATTGCGCCTTGGTGATCATCACCGACAAAGATCCAGAGGGTTTGGATGTGATTCGCCATTCTGTTGCCCACTTGTTAGCTCAAGCCGTGAAACTTTTATTTCCCAGCGCTCAAGTGACCATTGGTCCTGTGATTGAAGATGGTTTTTTCTATGATTTCTCTTACGATAGGCCTTTTACGCCAGAAGATTTGAGCAACATAGAGGCAAAAATGATCGCGCTGGCAAAAGCCGATCACCCCGTGACACGTAGAGAGTTATCCCGTGAAGAAGCCATAGATTATTTTTTAAACTTGGGTGAAACTTACAAAGCAAAAATCATTCAAGATTTGCCACCCAATGAACCACTTTCTTTGTATCGTCAAGGTGAGTTCGAGGATTTATGTCGTGGACCACATGTGCCATCGACCGGTAAACTAAAAGCCTTTAAGCTCACTAAGTTGGCGGGTGCGTATTGGCGTGGTGATTCCAATAATGAGATGTTACAGCGTATCTACGGCACTGCATGGGCCGACAAAGCTGCATTGGCTGATTACTTGAATCGATTGGAAGAGGCTGAAAAACGCGATCACCGCAAATTGGGTAAAACGCTTGAACTGTTTCATTTTCAGGATATTGCCCCTGGCATGGTGTTTTGGCATCCGAATGGCTGGATTATTTATCAAGAAATTGAACAGTATATGCGGCGCAGATTGCAGGGTTCAGGGTATCAAGAAATCAAAACGCCTCAATTGGTTGATAAAGTATTGTGGGAAAAATCAGGTCATTGGGATAATTTTCGTGAGCAGATGTTTGTCACCGAAACCGAAAATCGTCAATACGCAGTAAAGCCTATGAATTGTCCCTGCCATGTGCAAGTATATAATCAAGGTATTAAAAGTTATCGTGATTTGCCCTTGCGTTTGTCAGAATTTGGCTCGTGCCATCGGAGTGAACCTTCTGGTGCACTGCATGGATTGATGCGTGTACGGGGTTTCACCCAAGATGATGCCCATATTTTTTGTACCAAAGAACAAATCCAGGAAGAAGTGTTGCACATGTTAGAGTTGGTGCAAACAGTCTATGCCGATTTTGGCTTTGATAACATCACCTATCGCTTGGCGTTACGCCCGGAATCGCGGGTGGGGTCGGATGAGGTCTGGGATAGCGCTGAGTCTGCGTTGCAAAACGCGCTTGAAGCCAAACATATTTCCTGGATCGACGCGCCGGGAGAGGGTGCTTTTTATGGCCCCAAAATAGAATGTTCTCTAGCGGATTGTTTGGGTAGAATTTGGCAATGTGGTACCATCCAAGTTGATTTTTCGATGCCAAATCGCCTCGGCGCAGTGTATGTTGCAGAAGATGGCAGCAAACAAACGCCCGTGATGTTACATCGCGCTATTTTGGGTAGTTTTGAGCGATTCATTGGGATTTTGATTGAGCATTACGCGGGACGTTTTCCTTTATGGCTAGCGCCTACGCAAATTGTGGTGTTGACCATCACTGAGAAGCACAATGATTATGCCTCTCACGTGCATCAAGTGTTACAAAATTCAGGTATTCGTGCGGCAATTGACTTGAGAAATGAGAAAATTGGATTTAAAATTCGCGAGCACACCTTAGTCAATGTGCCCTATATGCTGATTATTGGTGATAAAGAAATAGACACCAACCAAGTGACTTTACGTACTCGAGCGGGTGTTGACATTGGCATGGTGACTATCGAATCAGTTTGTGATAAGATGCGCCAGGAAATTGCTGCAAAGGCCCAGTAAAGCCTTGTGTGGCCTGTATAATTTGAAATGTGATAGATGATCTATCATGGTGATATTGCGTCATTGACCCAGATGATATAGGGGGCTCATGATCGATATTGTTATTTTGATTGGAGGACGAAACTATTAGTGCATCAACTAAGCGTGATGGCGATCGCGCACGAATTAATGAACAAATTAATGTGCCAGAGGTACGTTTAATTGATGTGGACGGCAATCAAGCTGGAATAGTTTCTACACGTGAAGCATTGCGTGCGGCGGAAGAGAGCGGATGTGATTTGGTGGAAATTTCCCCAAGTGCCAAACCGCCTGTTTGCCGGATTATGGATTATGGAAAATTTCTCTTTGAAGTGAGTAAGAAGCAAGCTGAAGCACGAAAAAAGCAAAAGCAGATTCAAGTCAAAGAAATTAAATTCCGTCCTACGACGGAAGTGGGGGATTATCAGGTCAAGCTACGCAACCTGCTACGATTCCTGAAACATGGTGATAAAGTCAAAGTCACGCTGCGGTTTCGTGGTCGTGAAGTGGCACATCAGGAGCTTGGCATGAAGATTCTTGAGCGTGTGCAGCAAGATACTGCAGAGTTTGCGGTGATTGAGCAGCATGCAAAACGAGAAGGTCGCCAGTTGCTGATGGTATTAGCACCGAAAAAGAAACAAATATAGCATGATTTTTTAGAGTGTCGGCGCTTGCGTCCGCACTTGAAACCATATCATGTCTTTTTACATTGAATGCGGAGTTTTTTTGTTATGCCTAAATTAAAATCTCACAGAGGTGCTTGTAAGCGCTTCCGTAAAACTGCAAGTGGTGCGATCAAACGCCGAGCTGCTAATAGAAATCACATCCTGACAAAAAAATCAACTAAACAAAAGCGGCATCTTCGGGTGTCTTCTGGTCGATTAAAACTGTGCGATGCGCGTTTAGCTAAGCGTATGTTGCAAGGTAGTTAAGGAGTGAATTATGCCAAGAGTTAAGCGTGGTGTGACGGCAAAAGCACGTCATAAAAAGGTAATGAATTTAGCAAAAGGCTATTATGGTGCACGTTCGCGTACTTACCGTATGGCTAAGCAAGCGGTTATCAAAGCGGGTCAGTATGCTTACCGTGATCGTCGTCAGAAAAAACGACAATTTCGTGCGCTTTGGATCGTAAGAATCAATGCAGAAGCAAGAGTATGTGGATTGTCCTATAGCCGCTTGATTGATGGTTTGAAAAAAGCAGGTATCGAACTCGATCGTAAAGTTCTAGCCGATATGGCGGTTCATGATAAAATTGCCTTTGCAGCTGTTGCTGAGCAAGCCAAATCTGCTTTGGCTTGATCTACTGTGAAGCAGGATATTGAACAGCTTAAGGAAGCAGCCTTTTTGGCCGTGGAGAACGTCGATGATTTGACGGCACTCCAGGCCATTCGGGTTGATTTTCTTGGTAAAAAAGGCCGTTTGACCGACTTGTTAAAGCAAGTCGTTCATTTGTCTGCAGCAGAAAAACCTCTTATTGGCCAAGTGGTCAATCAAGTCAAACGTGACATCACCGATTGTATTGAAGCCAAATATGTATTCTTAAAAGAACGAGAATTAGAGGCTAAGCTCAATGCAGAAAAAATCGATGTGACGTTATCAGGTCGAGCCAACGAATTTGGTTCACTTCATCCCGTTTCTCAAATGAAGCATAAAATCAATGATTATTTTAGTCGGCTGGGATTTGATATCGTAGATGGGCCAGAAATTGAAACAGATTTTTATAATTTTGAAGCTTTGAACATTCCTTCCCACCACCCAGCAAGAGCCATGCACGATACGTTTTATTTTGGAGATGGTTCCTTGTTGCGAACGCATACGTCTCCAGTACAAATTCGCATCATGGAGCAACAACAGCCTCCTTTACGTTTGATAGCACCTGGGCGAGTGTATCGCTGTGATTCTGATTTAACCCATACGCCGATGTTTCATCAGGTTGAAGGGCTGCTGATCGATCAAAGTGCTACTTTGGCGGGATTAAAGGGCATATTGCAGCAGTTTTTTTCTGAGCTTTTTGCGCGAGATTTGGCGTTTCGATTCCGACCGTCCTATTTTCCCTTTACAGAACCCTCAGCTGAAATGGATCTAGAGTGCACGCAATGCGAAGGCAAGGGATGTCGAACCTGTCAATTCACAGGCTGGATCGAGGTTGGGGGGTGTGGCATGGTGCATCCGAATGTCCTGCGGTCGGTGAATATTTCTCCCGATGAGTACCAAGGCTGGGCCTTCGGTATGGGCATAGACAGAATTGCGATGTTGTATTACACCATCGATGATTTGCGCTTGATGTTCGAAAATGACGTAACATTTTTAAATCAATTTTAGCTAACACGCACCAAGATGAACACAAAGCCTCAGATCGGTTTGGGTTCATCTTAAACGTAGTGCTTCGTACTTTAAACTAATATCTGCTTGAAATAATGAGGTCAGCATGAAAATAAGTGAGTCATGGTTGCGTGAATGGGTCAATCCTCCATTGACGACTCAAGATTTGGCGAATCAATTAACCATGGCGGGTTTGGAAGTAGATGCTGTGGCTCCTGTTGCGGGTTATTTTGATCATGTGGTTGTGGCCAAAGTGTTGCGTACAAAGCCCCATCCTCAAGCGGATCGTTTGACTTTATGTGAAGTCGATGCGGGGGATGGACAGGTATTACATGTGGTGTGCGGTGCTGCGAACGTCCGACCGGGATTGGTGGTGGCTCTGGCTAAAATAGGGGCACATTTACCCGGGGATTTGGTGATCAAAGAAGCCAAGCTTCGTGGAGAATTGTCTCAGGGAATGTTGTGTGCCGCGGATGAATTGGGGTTGTCCGATTGTTCCGAAGGGATCATGGAACTTGCAGACGATGCGCCGCTTGGGATGAACATACGAGAATATTTGACTCTGGACGACCATGTTTTTGATCTTAATTTAACGCCTAATCGTGCTGATTGTCTGAGTGTCTTAGGTGTGGCGCGCGATGTTGCTGCCTTGAATCAAATACCTTTACGCGCCAAAGATACGGTTAAAATCGTACCCACTACGGATACTGTGCTGGCGGTGCATTTGGAGTCTGACGCTGCTTGTCCATTTTACGCAGGTCGTCTGATCACTGGGATCAACCCGCATGCAGTAACGCCTTTGTTTATTAAAGAACGCTTAAGGCGTTCTGATGTGAGATCCACCCATCCGGTAGTTGATGTCCTGAATTATATGATGTTGGAATTGGGCCAACCCATGCACGCGTTCGATCAACATCGTATCCAAGGTAGCATTCATATTCGCCAAGCTCAAAAAGAAGAATCATTGGTATTATTGGGCGGGCAAGAGGTAGTGTTGGACCCACAAGTCATGGTCATTGCAGATGATCGTAATGTTTTGGCGATGGCTGGCATCATTGGCGGCCAAGATAGTGCCGTTCATGAAGATACCACTGATATTTGGTTGGAGTCTGCTTATTTTGATCCCCTTGCGATTGCAGGGGTTGCTCGACGATTTGGGTTGTCTACAGATGCGTCTCATCGCTATGAGCGTGGTGTTGATCCCAGTTTAGCCGTATCGGCACTTGAAACAGCGACAGCTCTATTGCATACCATTGTGGGGGGAGAGCTAGGTCCTATTGTTCAACAAACAGCGCCTTATTTTTCTCAGACAGATCAAACGCCCATTCCATTTCATCCCAATACCGTGATGCGATTATCAGGCATGAACATACCTGAAGACACTATGCACACTATTTTAGAGCACTTGGGTATGACCGTGGTTCGCAGTACCCCTGTATGGGCAGTGCACATTCCTTCCTATCGTTTTGATTTACATAGAGATGTTGACTTGGTTGAAGAAATCATACGTGTGGTGGGCTATGACAAAATTCCGACCTTGCCCGTGCCATCAACCATGCAAGCAGGAACCATTGATGCTTCGGAACAGTTAACAGCAAAGATCATGCAATTTCTGGCCCAGCGTGGCTATCGTGAGACCATTTCGTACAGCTTTGTTGATCCCTCTTTACAACAGATGATATACCCAAATTCACCGGCTAAATCGCTATTGAATCCTATTTCTTCAGAATTGTCTGACATGCGTGTGGGTTTATGGTCGGGATTATTAGCTTCGATGTTGCATAATACCCACCGGCAACAACCGGCACTGAAATTGTGTGAAACTGGCAAGGTATTTTTGTTAAATGACGATAGGGTTAAAGAAGAAATTTGTTGTGCTGGATTGATCATGGGTGAACACGGTCAGTTTAGCTGGACCGATCCGGCAAGCACCTATGATTTTTACGATATGAAGGGTGATTTACAGGCTTTATTTGCCACATTGAAACATGATGACATCCGTTTTATTGCTGGAGAACACCCCGCTTTGCATCCAGGGAAAACAGCACAAATCATGCATGGCGATCAACAGATTGGCTGGCTAGGTGTACTGCATCCGCGACTCCTGGATATGTTTGATTTAACTACAGATGTGATTTTATTTGAGTTGATGATATCATCCTTTCAGGAAAAAAAGCGCATTGTGTATCAACCGATTTCCAAATATCCACAAATTCGACGCGATTTATCGTTGTTGCTTGATGATACGGTGAGTGCCGAAACTTTGGAAGCAGTCGTGCGCCGTACGCTGGATCCTAACGTGTTGAAATCATTTTATATTTTTGATGTCTATACGGGCGGTGGTTTGGCGTTGGAGCATAAAAAAAGCGTGGCTTTGGGCATGGTCCTGCAGCATGATGAGCGCACATTAGTTGATGCGGATATCAATGCGATGATGGCGGACGTGGTTTCTGCCTTAGAGCGAGACGTGCATGCTGTGTTACGCACCGCAACGGAATCATGATCATCATATTTAATTAAAGGAATTGATAAGTGGGTGCATTAAGCAAAATGTTGATTAGCGAAGCATTATGTGATGCTTTGGGTTTATCTAAACCAGATGCAAAATGGATAGTAGATGAGTTTTTTGAGGAGCTCAAAGCGATATTGGCGTCCGGTCATCACATCAAGTTATCTGGGTTCGGGAATTTTAAGTTACGTGATAAATCAGAACGCCCGGGTCGCAACCCCAAAACGGGTAAGGCCGCTGCTATAGCTGCGCGACGTGTTGTGACGTTTAAGGCGGGTACGACGTTCAAGAATAAGCTTTAGAAATATACAAAATAACGTCGATTTTTTTATTGATTATATTTTTTTTTAATATTAGCTTGTGATTTTATCGAGTTTTGGTTAAAATCGCCGGTCAAAGGTTAACCCAGGTGGTTTTGGAGTTTGGTAATGAAGACATTTAGTGCCAAAGCACATGAAGTCAAACGTGATTGGTATATTATTGATGCCAGTAATAAAATTTTAGGGCGTTTGGCCTCTGAGATTGCACAGCGTTTACGTGGAAAGCATAAAGCAGAATATACGCCTCATGTTGATACAGGGGATTATATTGTTGTGACCAATGTTGAATCTATAAAGGTTACTGGTCGCAAATTTAAAGACAAAATGTATTATAATCACTCAGGGTTTCCTGGTGGGATTAAAGAAATTTCGTTTGAAAAATTACAAGCGAAGCATCCAGCCCGCGTTCTTGAGCGTGCTGTGAAAGGCATGCTGCCTAAGAATCCTTTAGGTCGGGATATGTATCGCAAGCTTAAAATTTATGTTGGCGGTGATCATCCTCATGCTGCGCAACAGCCCAAGCAACTTGATATTGAGGAATGAGTATGAGTGCTCAAAAAAAACAAGTTAAACAAACCAAGCAATATTATGGCACTGGCCGCAGAAAGAGTTCATCTGCTCGGGTTTTCTTGCGCCCAGGCGCAGGTAAAATCGTTGTCAACCAACGCGAATTGTCTGAATATTTTGGTCGTGAAACATCTTGCATGGTGATTCGTCAGCCTTTAGAAGCTGTAGATGCATTAAGCCAGTTTGATGTTTATGCAACTGTAGTTGGCGGCGGTATTTCAGGACAAGCAGGTGCTATTCGTTTGGGGATTGCTCGTGCACTGGTGTCTTATGATGAGGCAGATTTGGTCGAAGGCGCAGAACCTTTGGATGATTCATTCCGCAAAAAATTACGCGCCAAAGGTTTGTTAACTCGTGATTCACGTCGTGTTGAGCGTAAAAAAGTGGGTCTGCATAAAGCTCGCCGTGCAACACAGTATTCTAAACGTTAAAATTTTTGTTCTATGGTCATTTTGCCGCTTACGGTGGCAAGATAAGCATATAAAAATCCCCTCGATGAGGGGATTTTTTTTAGATTTTTGCTCAGGGTGATTAAGTTAGCCCGTCATCTTGAGTTAACCCTTATCCTGAGTTAAACAGTCATACTGAGTTAAGCTGTCATCCTGAGAGTAACGAAGGATCTCGCTTGTCTCGAGAAGATGCCCATTGTCCTGATACAGATCTAAGCATGAGGATAAACGATTGTCACAAAGCCGCCCTAACAAAAACTGTACTGATTGTACGTCTCAGCCTAAAGATCCCGAGCGTCGACGCTTTTTGAGCGCGGGTATGCGGGTGATGGGGTGTGTGGGTCTTGTGTGCGCGCTGTTTCCCTTTTTATCTTCCCTAAAACCCAATCGTCGTATCTTAGCATCCAGTGGTCCCCTTGATGTTGATGTGAGTTCACTACTACCGGGTCAACAGATGACTGTTATGTGGCGTGGAAAGCCTATTTGGATCCTAAGGCGCACTCAAGAGATGTTGGCACAACTCCAACACACGAATCCTGAGTTGCGTGATCCCCATTCTCGGGTGCCGCAACAACCTTTATTTGCTCAAAATGATTGGCGATCAAGACGCCCTCACTATTTGGTTTTAGTCGGTGTTTGTACACACTTGGGATGCATCCCAGAATATAAACCCCAAGACTCGATGTTTTTGAGTGATGCTGGGGGATTTTATTGCCCTTGTCACGGATCAAAATTTGATTTAGCTGGGCGTGTGTATCGGAATGTGCCTGCGCCGATTAATTTGGAAGTACCCACGTATCGGTTTATCAGCGAACACATCATAAGACTTGGGGAGGATACCTGATGACTAAACAACAAAAGGGCTCTTGGTTATCTGCACGCTTTCCTATTCAGAGCATTTGGAAGCGGTATTTTACAGAATATTATGTTGCGAAAAATCTGAATATTTATTATTGCTTTGGCGCTTTGGCCCTCTTGGTTTTAGGTAATCAATTGCTAACGGGGTTATGGCTGACTTTTTTTTATACGCCGACTGTGCAAGAAGCGTTTCAATCGATTCAAATCATTATGCGGGATGTGGATTATGGTTGGCTGATTCGCTATATGCATACTACCGGCGCATCTGCCTTTTTTGTGGTGATTTACGTGCATATATTTCGTGGACTGTTGTATGGATCTTATCAAAAGCCAAGAGAGTTGGTATGGTTATTAGGCGTGTTATTGTTTATTGTTTTACTCATGGAAGGTTTTTTTGGTTATTTACTGCCTTGGGGGCAATTATCGTATTGGGGTGCACAAGTCATTACGTCTTTATTCGGCGCCATCCCGTTGATAGGCGATACTTTGATGACTTGGATTCGTGGGGACTTTGTAGTGGGCCAAGCAACGCTACAACGTTTTTTTGCGTTGCATGTTGTTGGCATGCCACTGTTGATTGTGCTGTTTTCTTTTTTACATGTGGTGGCGCTACACCATGTGGGTTCTTCTAACCCGGATGGGGTAGACCTCAGTGAGCAGTGCGATGCTAGTGGGAAACCAGTGAAGGGACTAGCATTTTACCCTTACTTTGTCATGAAAGATGTATTCGCCATGTTGATATTTTTCGTGATTTTTTTTGCAATTGTTTTTTTTACTCCAACCGCAGGGGGCTATTTTTTAGAGCCGGCCAATGCTGAGCCTGCAAACCCTTTATTGACGCCGGGTGATATCACACCCTTATGGTACATGGCTCCATTTTATGGCATCTTGCGTGCGATTCCACATAAACTTGGAGGGATTGTACTGATGTTATCTGCGCTGGGTGTATTGTGGTTCTTACCTTGGTTGGATCGCAGCGCTGTGCGTTCCATGCGGTACAAGGGGATATATTCAAGAGTCGCCTTGGCGCTAATGGTGATCAGTTTCATGACTTTGGGTTATCTGGGAACTTGTGAGTTGACACAAAGCAAGCAAGTGATCGCACAAATTGCGACGTTGATCTACTTTGCTTATTTTTTATTAATGCCTTTTTATACGCGTATAGAGTCTGTTCGACCTTTACCCCAAAGGAAGCTATGATGCCGTGTCGATGCTTTCGCATGGCTTTTTTGGTCGTACTGATGCTGTTTAACACCCTCCTGGAGGCGAGTACTGCATCTACGCCTTCTCTCAAGCGCGGCGCTGTTGTCTTTATGAATTATTGTTCTGGGTGTCATGGACTGCGCTATCTGTCTGAGTCACGCATGAAGGCCGATTTGCGCTTGACGCCGCATTCTACCGTGCATCTAGGCAATCGACTGCTCTTATCGCCCATTGAATTTGCCGAAACTTGGCCTCAGATTGCCATGGCTACAGAAGATGCACAAGCCTGGTTTGGTATAACGCCGCCTGATTTATCCCTAGTGTATGCACAACGAGGCTCAGCTTGGTTGACAGCCTATTTGCAAGGCTTTTATCTTGATCACACACGTTCTTTTGGGGTGTCAAATACTCTGCTACCTCAAGTGCGGATGCCAAACGTGTTGGAATCCGTACAGGATGATTTGTCACAACAGGACTTTGCACTGGTGGTGGCAGATATCGTTGGTTTCCTTGAGTATGCTGCGGATCCCTCGGTCTTAATGCGCCGGCGTCTGGGTATCGCTGTGGTAGGGTTTTTCATGCTATTTGCTTTGTTGTTTTGGCGGCGAATGGTAAGATAAAAGTATGTGTTCACTTGAGTCAAAGTCCTATGACATCAGCATTAAAATCAAAAGTCCAATTTTTTAGAAACAATTTAGCGAAAGTTATTTTTTCCAGTCGTTGGCTACAAGCGCCGCTCTATGTGGGATTGATTTGTGCCCTGGCCGCGTATGTGTATCGTTTTCTCAAGGAGCTGGTGCATCTGTTTGCTCATATCAATGGCTCAAGCGATACTTCAATCATGCTAGGTGTGTTGGGTTTGATTGATGTGGTGATGATTGCCAATTTGTTGATCATGGTTATCATGGGTGGGTATGAAACGTTTGTGACGACCTTAAATTTGGAAAAACACCCAGATCAACCAGAATGGCTAGATCATCTTGACGCCGGCGCGATGAAAATAAAGCTTGCCTTGGCATTGATTGGTATCTCTTCCATCCATTTGTTGCGAACTTTTATTGATCCGACGAAGTTTTCTAATATAGCCATCGGCTGGCAGGTGGGGATACACGTGACTTTACTGGTCTCAGCATTGACGATTGCGTTTACAAATCGACTGTTGAGAGGCACGGACTAGGCTAGGTCTTGCGGAATTCTCAAGCCATCCAAAGTCAACTTATCCCAGGCTCAGAGTATAAGGTACTTCTCTGTCTCATGAGCAACCCAGTTTTCTGCAGATTTAGGCTTACGAATGGGGGTATTGTAGGCGCCAAAACAGGCGCTGATACCACAAAAAGTGCAGATATTTACCCATTGCGAATTAAAATGTGATACAATAAACCCTTTTCCTGTATAGCAAATTGATGAGGGGTTTTCATGGCCATTATCACCAAGCGCACCATTATGTCATTGTATTCAAATCATGACGATATCTATAGCCATCAAGTTCGGATTGTTTTAGCAGAGAAAGGCGTGAATGTAGATATCATGCCGGTTAACTCTGAAACGGGTAAGGATGATTTGTTGGCCATCAACCCCTATGGTAGTTTACCTACCCTGATTGACCGCGAATTGGTCCTCTACGAACCTCGTATTATCATGGAATATTTGGATGAACGTTTTCCTCATCCGCCTTTGCTACCTGTCTATCCTGTTGCTAGAGCCGAAACTCGAAAAATGATGTATCGCATCGAACAAGACTGGTATGGATTGATGGTGCGAATTTATTCAGAGGACAACGACGAAGCACGTCAGTTGTTATTAGAAAGTTTGTTGGCGATTGAAGCTGTGTTTGCCGATAAAATGTATTTCTTAAGCGAAGAGTTTTCGCTGTTGGATTGTGTGTTGGCACCTTTGTTATGGCGTTTGCCGGCAATGGGCGTCCATATTCCAGAGGACTCTATAGGTCTTCTCCAATATATGGAGCGTTTGTTCAAACGCGAATCATTTGAATTGAGCTTAACAGATGCTGAACGGCAGCTAAGGGCCGCGTAATCATGTCTATGACCTCCAATAAGCCATATTTTATTCGTGCTCTGTTTGATTGGATCGTTGATAATGAGTTGACGCCTTATTTATTGGTAGATGCGGCACACCCCGATGTGGAAGTACCTCAGGAATTTGTAAATGGTGGCCGCATTGTTTTGAACATATCGCCCAAAGCCTGCAGAGGGTTGCATTTAGAGAACGATAGAATTATTTTTACCGCTCGATTTTCTGGACAGACCACACAAATTTCGTTATCTCCAGGGGCGGTGCTGGCTGTTTATGCAAAAGAAAATGGTCGGGGCATGGAGTTTGATGTGGAATATGATACCGTTTCTTCTAAATCTTCGGTGCCTACGAAAACCACTGCAAAAGTGAAACCATTTTTGAAATTGGTGACTGATAATAAGCCCAAAGATGAAGAATGAAACCACCTGCATGTTCTCACCAAGGGCAAATTGATTTTTATTTGCCCTCCGTCCATCATAGCGAACTATTTGCACAACATCTGGCAAGATGCGTCACATCGCCTATGGTGATGACCTTCAGTGGCGACATTGGTGCCGGTAAAACCACAATGATTCGAGCTATGTTGCGTGCGCTGGGGGTGGAATGTCGTATTAAAAGCCCGACTTTTTCCTTGGTTGAAACGTATGATTTACCTACCTCACACTTTCATCATTTTGATTTGTACCGTATTCTAGATGAGAGTGAGCTGGAATTTCTAGGGTTTCGGGATTATTTTCAATCAGATAGCATTTGTTGTATCGAGTGGCCAGAACGAATGACCATGAGCCCAGATCAGATCGATCTTGCTTTGAGCATCACGACGGTTGGGGATGGAAGAGCGGTAACTTTGTTGGTGAAAGAAGAACTGATGCAGGTGGTGCGCTCAAATACGGCATTTCTCTGAGCGTCAAGAATTGTGCTGAATTATAGTTAATAAGCCAAGAGCTCTCATGCCGTGACTCTTGTGGGGGAGATGAAGGATGCGCGGTCTTCGATGGATGCGTCGTGTAGCTGTTGTTTTAATGATCTTGGTCGTTGTTTCTCCAGTTGTGGCGGCACAATTAACGCATATTGCTGTTTTAAACCAACACAATGAATTATCTTTGGGGTTTGCGCTCACAGGAAAAGATGCACATCAAGTTTTTATTTTGCATCACCCTGAGCGAGTGGTGGTTGATCTGAATCAGACTTCAACCCTCGTAAATGTTTCTTCATTGGTGCGATCAACCTCCCTGATTCAACGCGCCAGAGTGGGTCATCCTCGCCCACAATTATTGCGTCTTGTTTTCGAATTGAAACAACCAGTGAGCATCAAAACCAGCCCTTGGTCAAAAGGGTGGCGTCTCACGATGACGCCACAGACGGGTCATCGCCTTGCTAAAGCACCGATTTATTCCAAACCACATGCACCTGTTGTGAGACGCCAGGCCTCTTTGATTCACGCACCGCGTTCTGTTAATCGTGATGTGATCGTGGTATTGGATCCCGGCCATGGTGGTAAAGATCCAGGTGCCATCGGCGTGAAGCGCACCCGGGAAAAGCAGGTGGTTTTAGCGATTGCTAAGAAACTAAAAACACTCATAGATAGGCAGCCTGGTATGCGCGCTGTTTTGACCAGAGATGGCGATTATTATATTGGCTTACGGGAAAGAATGACGATTGCACGTCGCCATAATGCGGATCTGTTTATTGCGATTCATGCGGATGCATTTGATGATCATCATTCTCACGGTGCTTCGGTATTCGCCTTATCTCAAAGGGGAGCGACCAGCGAAGCAGCACGATGGTTAGCCGCAAAAGAAAATTATTCTGAATTGGGTGGTGTGAATTTATCGGGTCTAGACGATCGCAATGGCGTCATTCGTTCTGTATTGATTGATTTGTCACAAACAGCAACCATTGGGGCTAGTTTGCGACTAGGTCACAAAGTGTTGCAGGGACTCAGTAACATAACATCTTTACATAGTCATAAAGTTGAGCAAGCGCGTTTTATGGTGCTTAAATCACCTGATATTCCTTCTTTATTGATCGAAACTGGATTTATTTCTAACCCGCAAGAAGAGATGAATTTAAATCATCCAGGCTATCAAACCCGCTTGTGCCAAGCGATTGTAGGCGGTATCAAGCAATATTTCTGGGAGTTTCCGCCCCACGGATCCAAGATTGAGAAGATGGCCAATCAAGGCCAACATCGCTATCCGCAGGCATCAAGTTTTAGACGCAGAACGACAAAATGAGAATTCATCGTTTATCCTCCACTGTCGCCAATCAAATCGCAGCTGGAGAGGTGATTGAACGACCTGCTTCTGTGGTCAAAGAGTTGTTGGAAAATGCATTGGACGCAGGTGCGACTGTTGTAAGTGTTGATCTTGGGTTTGGTGGTTTGAATCACATCAAAGTCAGTGACAATGGGTATGGTATTTACGCCGATGATTTGCCTTTGGCTATTGCGGCGCACGCCACCAGTAAAATATCAGCCTTAAATGATTTATATCATATCACCACTATGGGATTTCGAGGCGAAGCGTTGGCAAGTATTGCCTCCGTGGCTAGAGTGAGCATTTCCTCTAAACCTGCCGAACAATCTCATGGCATGATGTTAAGTGTCGAAGAGTCAGAGATTCAGATGCAGCCCACCCCACGTAATCAAGGAACAACCATAGACGTGCGTGATTTGTTTTTTAATGCACCCGTGCGAAAAACTTTTTTGAAATCAGAGCGTCTTGAATACCAAGCGGTTGAATGGGTGGTCAAACAATTTGCAATGTCGGCGCCTAAGGTGGCCTTGAGTTTGAAACACAATGGCAAACAAACCTTGAGCTTACCGGCGGTGACGTGTGAGCAAAGTCGCTTGCAGCGTATCAAAAAATTATTTGGTCAGGCATTTTTGAGTGATGCAGTATACCTGGACGAAACCCATGAGCATTTTGCTATTCAAGGCTGGATAAGCCAACATCAGTACCAACGAAGTCAGCGTGATCGCCAGTGGATTTATTTGAACCATAGATTGGTCAAAGACAAATTATTACACCAAGCTATTGGCCAGGCTTATCAAAGCATACTGCATCCAGGACGCTATGCTTCGTGCATATTATATCTCTTCATGGCCCCAGATCAAGTTGATGTCAATGTGCATCCGACCAAACACGAAGTGCGTTTTCGACAACCGCGTTTGGTGCATTCGATGATGGTAAGTATTCTGACGCAGCAATTACAACCGGTTGCTGCTGTGCCGGCTTTTACCCCAGGTGTTGTGGCAGAGTGGCATCCACAGCAATCTGAGCTGACGTTGGAGTTAGCATCAGGATCTTTGACAAAAAAAACTATGCCAGATATGACGTTACCCAACGACGCATCATGGATGATTGTTAATTCAAATTTCTTGATTCTCAAACTCCTTCCCGCTGCATATTTGGTGGATTTGTTCACCATTCATCAACATATGATGACTTCGCTGCTCTACGAATTGGAAAAGCCATGGGCACATCGGCTGTTATTGGTGCCGATTAGAGTGGGCATTGACAGAGCTAAGTATGGATTGTTTGATCGATACATGACAGATTTAGCTGGGTTAGGCATCCAATTTGATTTTATGTCAGAAACCAGTTTGATGATTCGCTCCATCCCTTTGAGTGTGCCGCTATTAGATCTGGCCGCGTTTTTTTTAAGTATTCAAGCGGCAGAATGTGATCAAAATGCTTTGATACAGCATGTTATTGCGAGTCAGTCATTCGATGCGTATCATATGACCTCTATTGAACGAGACACATTAATGATCTATTGTTTGCAAAACCTGGAAAAAATGGAACAAATTCAAGCATGCGTGCGCCTGGATTTGGCCAGGTGTCAGTCCTTATGTTCCCCAAGGTGAGCGATATGAACTTGCCCTGGTTTTGCTTAATGGGTCCGACGGCTTCTGGAAAGACAGCGTTGGCCTGTGAGTTGATTCAACATATGCCGTTCGAAATCATCAGCATCGATTCGGTCATGATTTACCGCGATATGAACATTGGCTCCGCTAAACCCGACGCTAAGACTTTGGCCCATGCACCCCATCATTTGATTGATATCATTGATCCCACCGATACTTACTCAGCCGCTCAATGTTGTGAAGATGTGTTGCGTTGTGGGCAAGAGATCCAAGCACGTGGCAATTTTCCGTTGTTGGTTGGGGGTACGATGATGTATTTTCGGGCCTTACAACAAGGATTGTCTTTGTTGCCTTCCGCAGATCCCGCGACTCGCGCCTTGTTGATGCGTCAAGCCGATGATTTGGGTTGGGATGCGTTGCACCAACGATTACAGCAGATTGATCCCCTGTCTGCCGCTCGCATCCATTGCCATGATACCCAGCGTATCCTGCGTGCTTTGGAGGTGTTCGAGCTCACACAACACCCCTTGTCTTATTGGCTGCAGTCGAGTCAACAACAAAGTCCCATCAATTATGTGAATCTGATCTTAATGCCAGAAGATCGTTCATTGCTGCACGCGAGAATCGCTGAACGATTTTTACTGATGATAGAGCAAGGTTTGATAGATGAGGTCCGTGGTCTGATTGAGCAATGGGCGGTCACTGCTGAACACCCTGCGATGCGTTGTGTAGGATATCGACAGGTATGGGCTTACTTACACGATCACGGAGACGAAGCGTTATTGATAGAACAAGGGATCGCTGCAACGCGACAATTGGCCAAACGCCAGCTCACTTGGTTGCGCCATTGGCCTGAAGCACACTATTTTGTTGCGGAAAATCCAAATAACTTTGGAGAAATGATTGCGTTGATTCGACGAATTGCGGATAATGATCCTGAATAAAAATGAATGTAATCTATCAAATATGAATAAAAAAACCAAAAAAATTGCATGTTCGCAAAAAAATTATCAGGTGCATGCTCAAGATTTGCCTTTGAGCTGCCCGACGAAGGATATGAGTGTATGGAATGCGCACCCCAAGGTTTATCTGCCTATTGAAAAAACAGGCAAAGAAACTTGTCCTTATTGTGGTACGCAATTTATTTTAAAACATGCCTAATCCTGTCCCAGAAACAATCTGCATTGTACGTTTGTCGGCGCTTGGCGATGTCTTGATGGCTGTTCCCTTGATCAGGACATTGCAAAAAGCGTTTCCCAAAGCCAAGTTAACTTGGGTGATCTCAAGGCCTGCCTATGATTTGGTCGAAGGAATGGATGGTGTGGAATTCATTGTCATTGATAAACCAAAAGGCTTGTTAGATTATTGGTGCTTCAAACAACGCTTACGCGGTCGGCATTTTGATGTGTTGCTAGCCATACAATCCAGTTTCCGCGCTAATATATTATATGCTTGCATTTCTGCCAAACGTCGCATTGGGTATGATACATTACGTGCCAAAGATGGACATGCGTGGTTCATTAAAGAAACAATCCAACCTGGATGTGATCACACCTTGGAAGGATTTTTGCGTTTTGCCGATGTTTTGGGTATTCATTCCTATGATATTCGTTGGGATTTGCCGATTTCTGAGGAAGATCGTATTTGGGCAAAAGCACATTTGCCCAATCACACATCTGGGCCCATCTTAATAGTCAATCCTGCTGCTTCTAAAACAGAACGCTCCTGGGCAGTTGAACGTTATATCGCTGTGATCAAGCATGCTCAGACCCGTTGGCAAGCCCAAGTTGTGTTGACCGGGGGTCCTGGACCACATGATCACACTCTGGGTTTAGCGATTGCCGATGCCGTCAAAGTGACGAACTTAATTGGTCAAACCAAACCAAAGCAATTATTAGCCACCCTCAGCATGGCTAATGCGATATTGTGTCCCGATACAGGCCCTTCACATATGGGCGTGGCTGTGGGTACGCCTGTGATTGCTTTACATGCGGTGACCAGTTCCGAGGTATCAGGGCCTTACCTTTATCGACATTTGAGCGTGGATTGTTACCAGGAAGCAGTGCGGACCGTTTTACATAAGACGCCAGAAACCAATGTTTGGGGGACACATGCACATGGTCCTGCAACCATGGATTTGGTGTCGGTGGAAGCGGTGATAGAACGAATTGATCAGGTATTAGGGCATGCATGACCATTCACCGCAACACACAGTTGCGCATTGCGGTGCAAAATCACTGACTGGTCGTACTACTTGTTGTTGATGAATCACTAGAGACAGGTACGTTATTGGGTTTGTTGTTGGCCATTAATTGCAATAGTGACAACGAATTTGTCAGTAAGATACGCTCTTCTTGTTGCCGATTTAAATATAACTGATAATTGATTTCAGACAGTAATATTGCGATTTCTTTTTGAAGGGTTGCAGAAGATGCCGTATTAATTTGTGAGGTCCACTGATCATCAGCTGATGTGCTAGCTGGATTATATAAACGCCAGGTTGCTGATTGAAATTCGTTGAAAGCTTGGCTGGTGGTCGTGCTAGACGAACCATCGGATGACTTAGAGACTATGGGCATGCGTTTTGCCATAATTTGATATAAATTGCTGATGGCTACCGAACTTTGTGCTGCATAGACACGTAGCCCAAGTAGATACTGCGCTAAATCCTTTCGTGCATTTTTGATAGCATCAACAGTCGCCTGATCTTGGCCATCAGGAGACTGTTTGGCCTGATTCCAAAGTGCGCTGTAATCAGATCCCAACATCGTATCTATAGGAAGTACGCCTGATGTGGCATAGCGGACAAAATCCATGGCTTGCTGCTGCTGATTAGAAGATGGCAGGCCATTTGAGCCTCCTTCGTTTGTGGTCGAATATATCAGAGGAGCCATCAAGGTGTTCACATTCAATTGACTCAAAAATTGGCTGTTATTGTCGTAGGAATAATATTGGGTTTCACCTGGAACCGTACCCTTGTTTTTATCACTGCCCATGATATCTTGCAGCACCGTGTTCATAATTTTGTTTTCCGACAAACAAGTATCATCGTCGGGGCAGATGCTGGAATTGGGCGTGCCGACGATATTTAAAATTGCTTGACTGACTGGATCTGCTTGGTAGGTTTCTTGATCGTAATCTTTGACCACCGCAACATCGGCGCCATCTGGGCTTTTAAAATTTGCAAACAAAATATTGGCTTGCTTGTTAAAAGTGTCATAGCTGGTATTCGTGAGAAACTCATCATAGGCTGCATTCACAGGAATGGCCGCAAAAAAAACATTTAAGATTTGCTGGCCTGTTTTTGCCCAAGTGGCGGTGTAACTTAGCATGGCTTCTACCGGGGTGACCGCCGTTTCCAAATCATATCCCAAATATTCGCCCAGTACTTTAACGTACTGAGTTAATGTATCATCGCTGGGAGGGTCTTCACTGTAGGTGGGTAATGAAAAAACGCATAATACCATCGATAATAAAAAAATTTGAAAGTGTTTCATTCCTCCCCCTCAAGAGCACGATGAATCAAATTTAATCTGGATTCAGAAAAAGCACGTGACAGTAATCGTAGTCGTTCAAAAATGATATTTCTTTTCAGGAAAAAACCGGCTGCATCGTTTCCTGTCATGCTTGTTTCCTCTGCTTTGACCAAAATTTTTGACGCAGATCCAGGGTGGACCATATCAATGGCTTGTAATAACCGCAAGCCACGACTGGATTTGATGTTACCTGCCAAATTTATAAAAATAGCTTCATGACCTAATTTGCTGAGGTCAACAGATTCAATATCATCTAATTGAGTCCCCAAATGATCAATAGCTGATTCTAAGTCAGGATTGCCGTCCAAGGTCCAGTCCTCGACACTTTCCAGGAAGGTGACGACGCGATAGATCATAGGATCTGCATAACCAAACCAATATTCAGCGGATGCTTTATGACTGAGATCGGGCATAAAAAAGTTCACACATATTTATATTTTCTTTCTATTATCATATATTATGAAAGATAAATGTCTATGGGATGGGAGGCAAAATATGAAAAATAAAACAGACTCTCCTGTTCCTGGCGCAAAGCCCGCCTCCAAACACTTTTACTCATTTCAAATCAAAAGCCGCACATTAGGATGCAACCTCAAAGAATGGTTGGACTCTTTCTCAAGTGCAAACCCATGAAAAAAATACTAACGGTTTTGCTGTGTTTGCTGTATCCCCTGCTGGCATTCGCCGATAGTACGTTATCGTTTGCGCCGCCTAGCACCGATTATTCAGTGATTTTTTTGGGGAATATTTTTGGTGTGGTAGATGGCGTGTTGCATGGTACGGGTAGCCAAATCATGGGCAAAATGTTTGGTGTATTTAATGCTGCGGTGCTGGCTTTAGGGGGCATTGTGGTGACGTACACGTTAGTAGTTGGTACGATGAATACGTCTCATGAAGGACAGTTTTTAGGACAAAAGTGGTCCTCAATTTGGATACCTGTGCGCTCAACGATTGGATTAGCCCTGCTTATACCCAAAGCGTCTGGGTATTGTTTGATGCAAATTTTTATCATGTGGGTTGTGGTACAAGGTGTAGGGGCTGCGGATAAGATATGGAATGCTGCTTTAGATTATTTGAACTTGGGTGGGGTGATCATGGGGGCCCAGTCAAATGTGAATCCCACGACCTCGAGTGGGAGTGCGGTAGAAAACATTGCCAAGGGTACGTCTGCGATTCTTCAAGGTCAGGTTTGTATGAAAGCCCTACAATCGGTGTTAACCACAGCAAGAAATGATGCTTTGGTTGCAAAAGAGTCGGGTTCTGGGGCGTGCTTAGACGGGAAAATGTCGGCCAATATGGCTTATTTTTGCAGCACAACGGTGCCTGATTTTCTAAGTACGGTGAATGCGGTTGAAGCGTCGAATATTGACCAGAATTACGTCAAAATGCCTAATTTCACGGATGGTAGTATTTATCAACAATTAAACGGTATTTGTGGCACGATCAAGTGGAACAAATTGGATATGGCATCCGACACAGAAGACTTAGACTATGTTTCTTCTGAGGATGTAGAGACGCTAAACCAATCAAGGGCCATTGCTATTCAACAAATGTATATGGATTTGATGCCAGTTGCGGTTGCAATGGTGAATAATGATCCTAAACTCACGCCAAACAGTTCGGCAGATCCGGATAAACAATATAATGCAGTAGCTCAAGATCAATACGGGATCCCATTTTTAAGCTCCACCCAAACACCGTGCAGTGGTCCGTCTGATGACTGTATGAATTGGAATGCCGATGATGGGGGTAATACCCAAACCTATATCTTCACGGGTTTAGAATTCATGAATGCATTGACGGATTATAATGCGATTATGATGCCGGTATTAAACCTTCAATCCCAAGGGGATAATGCCAGTTTAAATAATAGCTATCATGAGTTTATTGACGGTGCAGAGCAGCAAGGTTGGATCATGGCGGGTACGTATTTTTTTGATTTGGCCTATTTGAATGGATCTGTGCAGGCGAATATGAATGATGTGGATACGACATCAGGATTGGAGCAGTCAGTGCCTTATAAAAATGCAGATTTAACGTCTCCCTTTGATGCCCCTTGTTCAGGAACTTATGCAATTTTATGTGAGTTTTTATCTAAAAACAATGCGCCGGTAACCAATATCGATAAGTTGATTGCGGGCACTACCATACAAGACGGATTGGCTGCGAATGTAGGCTCCTCAGGTCATGAGTCGGTGCTTGGTGTTGGCTCTGCGACAACGTATGGCTACATCACCAATGCATCGTTGATTCATCTGCCCGGGCAACCAGGATTAAATACGCCGCAGTTCAAATTGAACGTCAATATGCAAATGGGTGACTCCATCCTTAAAATACCCCAGATGGATTTTGGTTGTGGGTTTAAGATATTTGGGTTCTGTGTGGGTGGTAAAATGGCATCGGCACTGTGGAATAATTTGTTCAAGAGTTTTATTAATATTTATTTGACCTATCTGACGAATTTGTTCGAGATCATTGTACAGGTTTTATTGATTGCGCCTATGTTTGCTACGATGGTGATTTTGAACGAGGGCATTCAGAGATTAAACACAAAACAAGCGCATCCCATCATTGCTATGGCTTATATGGGTACCGGATTCGTGAATTATGCAACGGATTTGTATTTTCAATTATTGATGATGTCAGCCTTAGCCAGTTTTGGTGGCTTCATGGTCTTGATTGTTATTTTACCTTTTATTGCTGCGTGGATTGGGATTATGTTTGGTCTTGGGTTTATCAATGCCTATTATGTGCCATTTCTTCCTTACATGCTGTTTACCTTTGGTTCATTGGCTTGGCTTATGGCGGTGATAGAAGCCATGGTTGCGGGGCCGATTGTTGCATTGGGGGTCACCCATCCTGAGGGACATGATGCTTTGGGCAAAGCTGAGCAAGCGCTCATGATTTTGGTCAACGTATTTCTAAGGCCTGCGATGATGATTGTGGGATATATTGCGGCGATTGCACTGTGTTATGTTGGAGTGTTTATAGTGAATAGCGGGTTTTCGCATGTGATGCAATTTTTGATGCCGCCTGCAAGCGGGATCTCAATGTCCAATAATCCTCTTTCAGGGGTGAATACCAGTGGACCAACCCAGAGTTCAACGCCCTATGTGAATTATGCGGCATTGTATGCGGGCTTTTTCTGCTTGATAACGTACACAGCGATTTACTGGGCTGTGGTGGAAAAATCGTTTAACCTGATTTATATGTTGCCGGATAACATTTTACGATGGATTGGTGGGCAAGCAGAGTCCACAGGTAAAGACAGTGCTCAATGGGTAGATGCGGTCAAGAAAAGCGTAGAAGATGCGGGCAAAGAAGTTGGAAAAGCCGGTAAAGAAGCCTCCGAAGGGATTGCACGTGAAATGGGTAAATTAGGCGACAGTAGTGGTGGCAAGGCTGATATCGACGGAAATGAGCCGAATCCTCCTGAAGACGATACCTCAGACGATGAAGAACCAGATGAGAGTCGGGATCAATTAACCGAAAACTTAGACAACGCAAGAGATAATCTACAGGATGCTGAGTATAAAAGGCAGACAGCTGCCGATGCCCTCTTGGGGCAGTCGGATTTTATGGAGGCGAAGGAAAGATCAGGAGGGACTCTCAGCGCGGCTGATCATGCGCAGTTAGAGACTTTACGACAGGAGTATTCTGCTGCTGATGACAATTGCCAGCAAGCACAGAGTGACTACGATCACGCTATACATGAAAAAGCAACGAAGTCCTGATGCCGGTGGGTCAAAAAAATGTAAATTTTAGTGCCGAAGGCAATTGTCAACACGCCCGAATATGTTTATTTAGATGCGTTTCTAATGGTTAGAATAATCATGCATATATTTGTATTTTATTCATATAATCATATATGATGATAAGTAAGTATTATGGGATGCAGACAAAAATATGAAAAATAAAAAAGACTCTCCCGCTCCAAAGCCCGCCTCCAAAACCAAACGAGTCATCCACTGGTTTTTCAAACCGCGCGAATGGTCTGATTGGGATCGTTCGAAGTCTATTGCCCGATTTTTTTTAGAGATGATTGAGCGTTTTTTTGTGGTTCGGCCTCAATCGGAAGAAAAAGCCGAAACATTTGACAACGCGGTGGCGAAATACAATCTTGATGAAGCATCTTTAAAGGCGAAAGCACAAGGATTAGAGCGCCTGAGTTATTCGCTGGTAGCGGTGGGAGTATTCTTGTTTTTTTATGCCATCTACCAATTATTTTATGGCAGCACCAGAGGGATGTTGATTGCAGTTGCGGAGACAGGCATTGCTCTGGTTTTAGCATTTCGTTATCACTTTTGGTCATTTCAAATCAAAAGCCGCAAATTAGGATGTAGCTTCAAAGAATGGTTGGACTCTTTCTCAGGTGGAAACCCATGAAAAAAATACTAACGGTTTTGCTGTGTTTGCTCTATCCCTTGCTGGCATTCGCCGATAGTACGTTATCGTTTGCGCCGCCTAGTACCGATTATTCAGTGATTTTTTTGGGGAATCTTTTTGGTGTGGTAGATGGTGTGTTGCATGGTACGGGTAGCCAAATCATGGGCAAAATGTTTGGTGTATTTAATGCTGCGGTGCTGGCTTTAGGGGGCATTGTGGTGACGTACACGTTAGTAGTTGGTACGATGAATACGTCTCATGAAGGACAGTTTTTAGGACAAAAGTGGTCCTCAATTTGGATACCTGTGCGCTCAACGATTGGATTAGCCCTGCTTATACCCAAAGCGTCTGGGTATTGTTTGATGCAAATTTTTATCATGTGGGTTGTGGTACAAGGTGTAGGGGCTGCGGATAAGATATGGAATGCTGCTTTAGATTATTTGAACTTGGGTGGGGTGATCATGGGGGCCCAGTCAAATGTGAATCCCACGACCTCGAGTGGGAGTGCGGTAGAAAACATTGCCAAGGGTACGTCTGCGATTCTTCAAGGTCAGGTTTGTATGAAAGCCCTACAATCGGTGTTAACCACAGCAAGAAATGATGCTTTGGTTGCAAAAGAGTCGGGTTCTGGGGCGTGCTTAGACGGGAAAATGTCGGCCAATATGGCTTATTTTTGCAGCACAACGGTGCCTGATTTTCTAAGTACGGTGAATGCGGTTGAAGCGTCGAATATTGACCAGAATTACGTCAAAATGCCTAATTTCACGGATGGTAGTATTTATCAACAATTAAACGGTATTTGTGGCACGATCAAGTGGAACAAATTGGATATGGCATCCGACACAGAAGACTTAGACTATGTTTCTTCTGAGGATGTAGAGACGCTAAACCAATCAAGGGCCATTGCTATTCAACAAATGTATATGGATTTGATGCCAGTTGCGGTTGCAATGGTGAATAATGATCCTAAACTCACGCCAAACAGTTCGGCAGATCCGGATAAACAATATAATGCAGTAGCTCAAGATCAATACGGGATCCCATTTTTAAGCTCCACCCAAACACCGTGCAGTGGTCCGTCTGATGACTGTATGAATTGGAATGCCGATGATGGGGGTAATACCCAAACCTATATCTTCACGGGTTTAGAATTCATGAATGCATTGACGGATTATAATGCGATTATGATGCCGGTATTAAACCTTCAATCCCAAGGGGATAATGCCAGTTTAAATAATAGCTATCATGAGTTTATTGACGGTGCAGAGCAGCAAGGTTGGATCATGGCGGGTACGTATTTTTTTGATTTGG
This sequence comes from uncultured Legionella sp., assembly GCA_964625775.1. Taxonomy (GTDB): domain Bacteria; phylum Pseudomonadota; class Gammaproteobacteria; order Legionellales; family Legionellaceae. The sequence goes on from CAZVEH010000001.1 coordinate 60,691, forward strand.
CCTATTTGAATGGATCTGTGCAGGCGAATATGAATGATGTGGATACGACATCAGGATTGGAGCAGTCAGTGCCTTATAAAAATGCAGATTTAACGTCTCCCTTTGATGCCCCTTGTTCAGGAACTTATGCAATTTTATGTGAGTTTTTATCTAAAAACAATGCGCCGGTAACCAATATCGATAAGTTGATTGCGGGCACTACCATACAAGACGGATTGGCTGCGAATGTAGGCTCCTCAGGTCATGAGTCGGTGCTTGGTGTTGGCTCTGCGACAACGTATGGCTACATCACCAATGCATCGTTGATTCATCTGCCCGGGCAACCAGGATTAAATACGCCGCAGTTCAAATTGAACGTCAATATGCAAATGGGTGACTCCATCCTTAAAATACCCCAGATGGATTTTGGTTGTGGGTTTAAGATATTTGGGTTCTGTGTGGGTGGTAAAATGGCATCGGCACTGTGGAATAATTTGTTCAAGAGTTTTATTAATATTTATTTGACCTATCTGACGAATTTGTTCGAGATCATTGTACAGGTTTTATTGATTGCGCCTATGTTTGCTACGATGGTGATTTTGAACGAGGGCATTCAGAGATTAAACACAAAACAAGCGCATCCCATCATTGCTATGGCTTATATGGGTACCGGATTCGTGAATTATGCAACGGATTTGTATTTTCAATTATTGATGATGTCAGCCTTAGCCAGTTTTGGTGGCTTCATGGTCTTGATTGTTATTTTACCTTTTATTGCTGCGTGGATTGGGATTATGTTTGGTCTTGGGTTTATCAATGCCTATTATGTGCCATTTCTTCCTTACATGCTGTTTACCTTTGGTTCATTGGCTTGGCTTATGGCGGTGATAGAAGCCATGGTTGCGGGGCCGATTGTTGCATTGGGGGTCACCCATCCTGAGGGACATGATGCTTTGGGCAAAGCTGAGCAAGCGCTCATGATTTTGGTCAACGTATTTCTAAGGCCTGCGATGATGATTGTGGGATATATTGCGGCGATTGCACTGTGTTATGTTGGAGTGTTTATAGTGAATAGCGGGTTTTCGCATGTGATGCAATTTTTGATGCCGCCTGCAAGCGGGATCTCAATGTCCAATAATCCTCTTTCAGGGGTGAATACCAGTGGACCAACCCAGAGTTCAACGCCCTATGTGAATTATGCGGCATTGTATGCGGGCTTTTTCTGCTTGATAACGTACACAGCGATTTACTGGGCTGTGGTGGAAAAATCGTTTAACCTGATTTATATGTTGCCGGATAACATTTTACGATGGATTGGTGGGCAAGCAGAGTCCACAGGTAAAGACAGTGCTCAATGGGTAGATGCGGTCAAGAAAAGCGTAGAAGATGCGGGCAAAGAAGTTGGAAAAGCCGGTAAAGAAGCCTCCGAAGGGGTTGCGCGTGAAATGGGTAAACGAGGCGCGAAAGGTGGTGGAAAAGGTAATATCAGTTAGCACTAAAGATGAAACCCGCATAGGGATGTTATGCGGGTATAAGGCAGGGTTATTCTAATATGTCCTGTTTGGTGCCAGCGATGATTAACTTATAAGTTTTTTCTGAAATGATACCTTGCTTAAATTTTTCTTTGGCATCTAAGGTCATCAATTGGCCTCGCTGGCGAACCAGTTTACGCGTGGTGGTGGTAACCTCATTAGGGTCACTGTCGAGTAAAATATCGCGAGCTTCTTCGTCAAACACCAGGTATTCTCTTAAAGCAACCCGTTTGCCATCGACTGTGGGTACCAGTTTTTGCCAAATACACAAGCGGATGGTTTCTAAGATATCGATCGTACGACCCAGACGCTCTTCACCTGCAAATGATGTGACCAAACGCCTCATGGTTTCAGCGACTCCTGACGTATGCAGTGTGGTGTATACCGGATGCCCTGTTAATGCGGCTTCTAAAGCCGCAGCAATAGTAGCGGCATCTCGACACTCGCCTACCATGATCAATCTGGGTTTGCGGCGTAACGCATTGCGCACACCCTCTGCAAAAGAAGGTAGGTGTCTCGGTATTTCAGATTGGCTGACAATAGAAGAAGACGTTTCAATCTCATCAAATACAAACTCAATCGGTGCTTCGTAAGTCAGTACTTTGCGATTAGAATCTGTTGTTTCAATCAATTCGCGAATAATTGAGGCCAGTAAGGTGGATTTTCCTGAGCCTGTTGCCCCGGTGATAAACACAATGCCTTCTTGGGGTGCCAGCGCTTTGAGGATATTATCGGGCAAACCCATGGTTTCTAGCTTTGGCGGGGTGGTAGGAATGGTACGTAAGGTGATTTGCATGCCATCATGTCCGTCTACCAGACAGGAGGTGGCATTGACCCGGTATCTGAAGCGCACGCCGCGATTTGGACGAAACTCATAGTGTGTATCAATGTCTTTACCAGAAAGAAGTTGCGTAGTGGCATTAGGACCGTAAATACTATTGATCAAATCCCCTACCTCAGTGTTCGATAAAGAACGATTGGTGATTTTAAGCAAACGGCCATATACTTCAATAAAAATAGGTGAGCCTGTTTGAACGGTGATATCGGAAGCGCCTAATCTCTGGGCGTGTTCCAGCATTTTGTCCATGAAGACAGGAGAAAACCGCGTGGGTTCGTCTGGCATTAAATCATTGTTCATGAGATGCGACCTATTAATTTAAAGGACTGATGATTGGGTGCCAATTTTTTGCTGTGATTTTAATTTTTGCTGTTTCAATACGTTTTTCTAAGTCATTAAACTGTTCAAGAGCTTGTTCGTCTTTTTCCAGTGCGGCTTTCCATTCGCTACTGTTGATATTGAGTGCTGGCAGTGCAGTAATACGTAACACTCTATCATCAATATGAATCTCATGACCATCCCCAGTGACCCCTAAATCGGTATGAGAAACATAAGGAGGAGATACCATATTCATAGCGAGTAATTTACGATATAAAATCATGCCCGTAAAATCTTCTTTGATGCGAGCAATATTTTCTTCCAAAATAGTATTGGCTTGATCCATGCCATTTTGCCAACCTTTGGCCACGAAGTAGGTCCAGATTTCTCGCTCTTCTTTGTTCACCGGTAGCAGGGATACATGAGGGGTATCTGGCTGTTGGAAGTCCATCCATAGATATTGGCGCCAATTTGGAGGGGTCGTCACAAAATGTGCTTGTTTGGTGACTTTATACGTGCGATCTGATACGCGAATGGTTTGAGTGTCGGCCAAATTCAAGGTATTTCGGCCTTCTAAGAGCACGGGTGGTAGCACATTGTGTTCTAAAACAAGTGCGTTAAAATCATATATGGTATCAAGATAACGTGTTTGACGGATCAGCTGATCATCAATGATTTTCGCGCGGTAGGCTAAGCCTGATTGCGCACCGACGCTTAATGCGGTTTCTTTGAGTGCCATTTCACGTATTTTACTGGTGCTACGCGAGTTACGAGGGTCAGTTTTTTGCGTATTTTGCATCGCCTGCAGGCCAGCCAAAGAGGACGTATCTCCCACTTGGCCATTTTGACGAGACGATGCACAGGCGACCAGGAGAAAAATAATCAACCAATACGTTTTACGAATATAAATTAGCATATCTTAATTCGATAACTTTATGTTTTGGATACACATGAATATAAGCCTTATTGCCCGCTTGATAATCAATATTACGCAGTATTTCACCCAAGCTGGCGTCTGTCAAACGTACACTGACTAAAATAGGAATGGCAGGTTCTTGTCCAATGATTCTCAAGTGATAGTGAGCTGCTTTCGCGATGCGATGGGTTAATTCACTGATAGGGCCCGACCAATCTACCGAGGCATGGGTTTGCAAACCTGCGGCATTAGGGATAGTCAGCGTATTATCTTTGTGTGACGGTGTGAGTACTTTTTCTGTTTTAGCCATGGACAACATGGAGTTGCTCACAGAATTGGCAGCTTCGGCAAGTTTGATGGTGGCATCGTCACTAGGATCATTATAAGGTGGTTTTTTATAAAGCCCTGGTGAGCAACCAATGATGCACATTAAAAACATTAAAAGCACAATCAGTTTATTATTCATAGGATTTACGATGCTTCAAAGGTCTGTCAATCATGTCTTGATTGAAACAGGAGCGCAGCATCTTGTCAAGTCTATGCGTAACGAACCTCGGTCGAGATCGTGTCTGTATCCATCGGGAAAGGAACTGCGTCTTTGCTTTGCTATCGCGCGAAAAGACAACGGTCTGCTTCAATTGCGCCAACATAGCTCACTTGTGGGTTTGCTCCTGGGGCTCACTTGATACCGCCGCGTCTTTTTTTTGATACAAGGCATAGGTCACTTGGCCTGCTTTTTTTGATTTTAAAAGATGCCAAAACACTGGGCTAAGGATGAGATCATGGGGTGACTCTGAATAGAGTAAGCCGCCAGGTTTGAGTACATGTGATTGCTCAAATAATTGGATGCATTCAAATAGGCCCAAATCGGCAAAAGGCGGGTCGATAAATACGATATCAAAGGGCTCATCAGTGTTGTTATGCTGTTGGGATCTAAGCCACTCGATGGCAGGTGCGTTGATCACCGTCAGTTGGGGTGTTGCAAAAGATGCGGCAATTTCTTGTAAATTAAGCGCTACAGACGTATTTTTTTCAATCAATACCACCTTGGCTGCGCCGCGGGAATACGCCTCAAATCCCAGTGCCCCGCTGCCAGCAAACACATCAAGGCATCGTGCGTTGCGAATGTCGTGCATCAGCCAGTTAAATAGCGTTTCGCGAATACGGTCAGTGGTAGGCCGCAATCCTGCGCTGGAAGGAAAAGAGAGTTTTTTACCACGATATTTGCCGCCGATGATACGTACGGTATTTGCTCTGGGCTGGATGTTTGTTTTTTTCACAATGTTTGTATCACGCAATAAGATGGTATAATGCCTGAATAGTGTGTATTTGTATAGTTAAACATCATGATAAAATGGTTGAAAAAAAAGCAAAACACGTCTTCTCCAGACGCAGATTTGGCCTTAAAAAATTCGGAAGATGACGCGCAGGCGCATGTGTCGCAAGCGTTTTCTGATGAACTTGACTCTGCAGCGAACACCAAAACAGATTTTTTTTCGCGGTTTAAACACGGCTTACGTAGAACCCGACATCAATTGGGTGATGGCATCGCCAAACTTGTGCTGGGCAAAAAAGAAATCGATGCAGATGTATTGGAAGACATCGAGGCGTCCCTATTATCGGCAGATTTGGGGTGTGCCATGACGCAAACGATTATTCAATCCTTGGCCGAAGGCGTAAAGCGCCAAGAGTTGTCTGACGGCGAGGCCATTTTAACTGTGTTGAAAACAAAACTGCAAGAAACCATCACCCCTTGTGCAAAGCCCTTGCACTGGGATCCTGCTGTGCATACTCCTTTTGTGATCTTAATGGTGGGCGTGAATGGCGCGGGCAAAACCACAACCATTGGTAAATTGGCGCATATATACCAGCAACAAGGTAAAAAAGTGATGTTGGCGGCAGGCGATACTTTTCGTGCTGCGGCTGTAGAGCAATTACAAGTTTGGGGCGAACGCAATCACATTCCGGTCATTGCTCAGCATACAGGAGCGGACAGTGCATCGGTTATTTTTGATGCGTTTCAGGCTGCAAAAGCACGAGGCATAGATGTTCTGATTGCAGATACAGCGGGTCGTTTGCACACGCAAGATAATCTGATGTCTGAGTTGAAAAAAGTCAAACGTGTGTTGCAAAAAATGGACGGCGCCGCGCCTCACGAAGTGATGTTGGTATTAGATGCCAGCATAGGTCAGAATGCTATCAATCAAGCCCGTCAATTTGATGAGGCGGTGGGTGTCACCGGGATCACCATGACAAAATTAGACGGTACGGCCAAAGGAGGTATTTTATTTGCTTTGGCGCATGAACTGGGTCTTCCATTTCGCTATATTGGGATTGGAGAGGGGATGGATGATTTACGCCCATTTGATGCGGCGCAATTTGTGGAAGCAATTTTCAATGATCAACTTTAATCAAGTGAGTAAGCAGTATCAAAAGGGTCAAGATACTTTGTCGCAGATTAATTTTTCCATGCAACAAGGCGAGATGGTTTTCTTGACGGGTCATTCTGGAGCAGGTAAATCTACCTTACTGAAGCTCTTGGCCCTGATTGAGCAACCCACACAAGGCAGTATTGTGGTTCAAGGTAAAAATCTTGCCCACATCAAACGCCGTGAGCGACCTGGTTACCGGTCTAATTTAGGCATTGTATTTCAGTCTCCACAATTGCTGATGGACCGTTCTATTTTTGCTAATGTTGCCTTGCCATTATCCATTCAAGGTCTGTTGACCAAAAATGTGACCAAACGCGTGCACGCTGCATTAGATCGAGTAGGCTTATTGTCGTCTGAACATTTACTGCCCGCACAATTATCTGGCGGCGAGCAACAACGCGTGGGTTTAGCACGTGCTATTGTGCATAAGCCCCTGTTATTGCTTGCGGATGAACCTACCGGTAATCTCGATCCACAGATGTCCCGAGATGTGATGTCATTGTTTTGTGATCTGAATCGTTTGGGGATGACCATTTTAGTGGCGACGCATGATCTCCCTTTGATCGCGACCATGAAACACAGAATGATAATGTTAAAACGAGGATGCATATGTTAAAACGCAATCATGGCTCGGGTATAGCGCGCCAAGAGGCCTTAAAACGCAGCGCAGATTTTTTGTCTTATCGACCCTTATCAACTTTCATGACGATTCTCATGATATCGGTGACGCTGATGCTGGCTTCTTTGTCTTGGATGGCCACGCACTATATCTCCGAATTACGTGGATACTGGCAAAACAGCGAACATATTTCGTTGTATTTGCGTCCTACATTAAGCATGACTGAACAACAGCAATTTTTGAATCAAGTGCGGGCAACAGCAGGAGTGGGTGAGGTCACTTTCACCTCATCTGAAGAAGGATTACGGCTTTTGTCCCAACAAGATGGTATGCAGGACATGATGCAATACTTGCCAAAAAACCCTTTGCCGTCCATGATTGAAGTAACACCCAGTGAGTCTTTGGCTACGCCAGAAGCTGTGAAACAGTTGTTCCAAACCTTAAAGGCACTGCCTCAAGTAGAAGATGCCAAATTTGATTTGGATTGGATGGGGCGTTTGTACTCTGTGATGGGGTTTTTGAAACAATTGTCACGATTTCTAATGATATTATTGGCAATGGCTGCTATGTTGGTGATTGGCAATACGTTGCGATTGATCATCCAACATCGCCAGGAAGAAATCCAAGTGTTGCAACTGCTGGGCGCTGCGGACACCTATATCATGCGACCATTTTTGTATTCAGGCGCATGGTATGGCGTTTTGGCGGCTTGTTTGGCGATTGTTCTTGTGGATATCTTCATCGTGATGTTGCGCACGGGGTTGAATCAATGGGCTGAGCTGTACCAAATGCATTTCTCATTGTCATTGATGCCCCTGTCTGTGATGTTTGGTTTGGTTGCAGTCGCGGGCGCATTGGGCTGGGTGAGTGCGAGAGTCACAGTAGGTCGTTATCTTTTGAAAATTTAAACGGAGGCTTGTTGAGGGCAACAGGCGCATATGTTTGGAGGGAAGATGATAGCTGATGAATTAAGGAAGATTTTTGAAGCTGAAGAACAAGAACGTGCGTTTTATCTCCACCGTCTCAAACCAGCGTTAGATCGCCTGGAACATTCGGAACATGTTCTGACCGAACGCTTGAACATAGAAAAGCTAGTCATTGGCACGTCTTTTGAGCGTGCATTCAATCTCTTAGAAGAGTCCGACAATCACAATTTAGACGCATCGCAACGTTTGTATAAATTAAATCATTTATGCCAAGACATCATGCGAGTCAATCATAGCAATCGGCTGCAAGAGATGAAGCAAGTGCTCCAAAAGACGCCGGTACCTGAATTAACCCCTGATGCGTTGTATTACCTTGCGCACGTCTACAGTCAGGGAGAAACAGAACAAGACACACAACAAGCCGATACGTTTTTAAACCAAGCACTGCAGATGCAGCCCATACCGCAGAATGAAGTGCTGCTCCATAAGCTCAAAGAACTTTTGGCGCATAATTATGATCGTTGGCAACTCAAGAAAACACCCCCACAACCGCAAAAATATGGCACTGTGTACGCGGATCACCACGATGTCGCCAAAGGGTTGGAAAAAGATCACCTGATTCGCCCTGCACATGGGTATCAGTATCAACGCCAAGATCTTGACCGCGCACGCAAAGCGCTGGGGATCGGCTCTTTGGCGGATCATGAAAAAGCTTTAGGCATCAAGCCAACGCTGCAAATGCATGGCATGAGTTCTTTATCGCCCGACAAAAAAAAGCCGGAACCCAACATGCTGAGCTGCAGCAAGTGTGGTGGCAAAGGGCATGCAGCGATAGCTTGTATCAAGCCAACAAAAAAGTAACAGCGCTTTTCTTGCCCAAAAATGATTTTTTGGGCAAGCCCCTTCTTTGTTCATATTTTCTACTATACTAAATATCATGTATCTGATAGTGAAATAGTTTTTTAATGATTCGGTACTTGTTTAAAGACTAGGCATCCTGTTTGTATGGACTCTTCGCCTGCTTAAATGACCCGTCATCCCGTTTCATGGCCCGTCATCCTGAGCGAAGCGAAGGATCTCCTCTACAAACCTCGAGATCTTCTTCTTTCGATTCGACAGGTAAGCTGGTCATTTAAAAATAAATTCATCCAATAAAGGGATCCATTATGTTCGATCAAATTGAGGGCATGGAGCAGTATGGTGATGTCAATAAAAGGCATCAGATCCTCAAAGCAGCTGTTGAACATCAAAATACCATCAATCCTGATGCAGATATTCGCATGATTGATTTTGTTAATTTAAAAGAGTATTTGGAAAAAAATCCTCAAGAAGGTCGATATCGATTGTTGGTGCGTATCGAGGATCATTATACGGCCATTGATGTTCGCCAACACGAGGGTAAAAAGTCTTGCTTGATTTTGGATGCCGCGAATGATTATAGGTGCGATACGTTGATTGCGCCTATGTTTGTCAAACAACAATTTACGGTTCTAGCGGCGGGCGGGATGAAAGGGGATGGTAAAGAAGGTGGGCCGTACGAAGCTGTTACCGCAAATATACAAACAGATAAAACGAGTTGTTCTATGTTTGCATTAGATCATTGCGTACAGCTTGCAGCAGCGCCTGATGAGATGTACGAAAACTTACATGATCAAGCTGAACTAGAATCTGTTCCTCTATTTGGTAACACTTTTACTTGGGATTGTTTACCACCTAATTTTGTCTGCAATGCACAATCTTTTAATTTACTGCAGCGATACAATGCAGCAAATCCCGGTCGTCTGAATGAAGTGATGCCAAATGGTATGACCATGAAAGACTATTTAGAACAAGGAACTAAGCTCGTGCTTGATCCTAACGGGCAGCCGACGATTAATGAGAAAACTGGGAAACCTTTTAAGCAAAATCACTCCATCAATGTTCATGTGTTCCAAAAAGCCCAGGCAATTTATCAAAATGGCCTGGTGTCGGCAGGAGTTCCTGAGCAAAGCCCAACCTTGGAGGATAGTTCTGTAGGTGTTCCTGAAGAGCAAGGCCCAAGTGCAAAGACTGAGGTTTTGAAACTGATGAATCGAGTGATTTTAGACCTTACTAACAGTACGGTTTATGGAAGCAAGTTGGACAAAGATATAAAGTTAGAGCAACTGAAGGCGACGAGAGACACATATGCCGCAGGAGGAGCAGACACATTCCACGCCGCAAGTCTGCACCAATTTCAATTAGTTGCCAATATGCAACGGAAAGTCATCAATTTTGGTGGCCAGGCACGTTCTGGTAAAGTCTTTAAGGCTGAAATGGCTAAAATACGTGAAAAATTTCAAGAAAAAGCACAAGCGGGTACAGAAAAAGGACCTCTAAAGAGTGGTGATGAAGACAAATTAACTCCATAATGATGGAATGTCTTGCCCCGGGAGGGGGAAAGCTTCCAATTAGACACCCCAAACCCACGTCCTGCGGCTTGTCCGCAGGATCCAGTGATTCGAAGACAAGCGTCTCCGTACTACTGGATACCGTGGACAAGCCACGGTACGTAGGCAATATGAGGCGTCAACTAAAACTTAAGGCTAATTGGAAGGGGGAAAGTGCCCAGAGGACCGGATGAGGGGTGATCACAGCACCATACAAACACCCATGTGACTTTTAAAATAGGACGCTAGCCATGAAAAACATCAATGATTCTTTGCCGTTTCTAGCTCAACGCAGCATGTTTCAACTTGCTGACAAAAAAATCCCCGATGATACCTTTGAGAGATTGCAATCTTTATATCAACAGCATTTAGAACAGCATGAACTAGGCAAAGCCAAGCTGTTGGCGCAAAAACTAAGTATTTTGTATGGCTTCAAAGGATTGTATTTATATTTGCCCATACAGCTGTCTTTGCTTGAAAACGAAAAAAATAATGAGCATGAACTCATTGGACAAGCCTTGATTCAAGTGCTTTCGTTGATTTTTTTCATAGAAAAAAATGCATCGCAAGGCGTCGATCGTGAGTGGCTAGACACTCAAAAACAACACTGTTTTCTACTGTGTGACAATGATAGTGAAAAACGAGAAGTATTACGAGAGGCAGACACTTTGTCTGATTGTTATCTTCAAATGAGATAAAAAACGCTGTGAGTCACAACATTAGACTCACAGCGTTTGAGTGAAACTGATCAGTCTAACGTGACATTGGTTCCGACGTTGTGCTTGTAAGCATTTGCTCTTGGTTGGTCAGAGAGGCCGTAGGCTGTTCGGGCGTTAATCCAAAGCTTCCGAAACGTTGGAGCAAGCTAACATAAATACCTCGAGACACCTGGGTTGATTCAACAGGGGATCCTTCAGCTATCGGGTTACTATGCGCTTGATATTTTCCGATCGCATTATAGATGCCGGTACCTGCTATCATCATACCGCCAATTACCAAAGCTGCCAGCATCACAGGGTGAAGTTGTAAACCCACCCACAGAGCAAACTGAGGATTAAACTGTAGCATTCCACCAAAGAGAGCCAGCCCAGATCCAGCGACCATCATGAGAGATGGCTTGATGTAGGGGGCGTAGGTTTGGAAACGGGTTTTTGGTGCGGTTTGAGCAAACCTTTGGATATTTTCATCGATACTGTTATTTTGTGTTTCAGTATGACTATCCAATGTTGCAGTATTACTGTCTAATGGTCTAGTATGACTTTCTTCCGGCTGAATGTGTGTTTTTGCATACATGGTTTGTTGTGAGGTAATCAATTCACGTATGGCGATAATTGTGCCTTGACTAAGTCTACTGTGTTGGGTCATCAGAGTATCAAAAAATCCTAATGGCTTATCACTAGGTAGCTTCATTTTTGGATTTAATTTGGTAATTCTCTGATAAACAGGGAAGGTGGACAAATCGTTAAACAATGTTGAAAATAATGTTGTTTTACGATCCTGTCTTTTGGGTAGCATCTCTAAAAAAATTTTTTTATTCTCGGCAAGTGTTTGTTTAGAAGAGCTTGCGAATACCTTATCTAACTGTGTATATATTGCATTATTGTGTTTGTATTGTTTATATTGTTTTTCATTCTGGTTTATCATACCGAAGTTCCTCGAAAAATTAAGCACAACATGCCTTGATTGTTTCAAATAAGGCAAATAAGAGGGTTTATTGTATATAATTTGACACCAAAGATCAATATACTGATCTAAATATGCTCAAAATAAAATAATAATGGTCAATCATGTATGAGTTGAATTCTGTGTTTGAGATCACGTATACTTACCGTGGATTATTTTTTGGTCTAAAAAGCGGAGAATCATATGAGTTTGTCGTTGTCTTTGTCAACTTTGAACTTACCTATAGGCAGTCTTGAGGCGTATATTCATCGAGTAAATCAAATTCCGTTGTTGACGGCGGAAGAAGAGCTTGAGTTTGCGACGCGCGTGCAAGAACATGGGGATTTAGAAGCTGCTCGCTCCTTGGTGTTGGCTCATTTGCGTTACGTGGTGCGTGTGGCGCGAGGTTATATGGGCTATGGCTTACCCTTGAGTGATTTGATTCAAGAAGGCAATGTGGGCTTAATGAAAGCCGTCAAACGCTTTGACCCTAAGGTGGGTGTGCGTTTGGTATCGTTTGCGGTGCATTGGATCAAAGCCGAGATTCATGAATTTGTGTTGCAAAATTGGCGTATCGTCAAAGTGGCAACCACCAAGGCCCAACGAAAATTATTTTTCAATCTACGTCATATGAAAAAGCGTTTGGGGTGGATGAATTACGAAGAAGTGGATGCGATCGCCCAAGACTTAGGCGTGAGCCGTGAAGATGTCTTGGTGATGGAACAACGTTTAAATGCAATGGATGAATCGTACGACGCTCGTGATGCAGAAGAGGATGATCATGCTTATAGAGCAGCTCCTGCAGAGTATTTACAGGACAAACGTTCCAACCCTGCTTTGTTGTTTGAACAAGAGCATACAGACCATTATGATCATGATCGGTTGCACACAGCTTTGGCCTCTTTAGATGAGCGTAGTCAAGACATTTTACGTCAACGCTGGCTTAGTGAAGACAAGGCCAGTACCTTACATACCTTGGCCCAGCAATATGGCGTTTCAGCAGAGCGTGTGCGTCAATTAGAGCAATCTGCGATGAAGAAATTACGATTGCTGTTGACGGATTCGAGCCAGGCTTAAACCCTAACCATCCCTAGGATAGACGCAGAACAGAGCGGGCGATGTTTTGTGCCTATCTTTTCTCAATTTTTCAAAAGATGTGATATTGTTCGCATTTATTTACAAGGACTTTACATGAAACCTATTGATCATATGGTACACGCGAAATGGTTGGTCACTGGAGAAATTGATCAACGCGTTTTAGAAAACCATTCTATGGTGATCCATCAGGGCATGATTCAAGACATTCTACCTACCGTAAAGGCCAAAGAAACTTACCAGGCGACCCGCGTTGACGACTATCCTTATCATGCGGTGATGCCGGGATTGATCAATGCGCATACGCACCTGGGTATGAATTATTTTCGTGGGTTAGGCAGCGATTTGATGCTGATGGATTGGTTGAATGATTATATTTGGCCGGCGGAAAAAAAATGGTTGTCGCAAGAATTTGTACGTGACACATCGCTATTTGCTATGGCAGAGATGATTCGTGGTGGTACCACCTGCTTCAATGATATGTTCTATTTTCTGCAAGCAACGGCAGAAGCGACAGAAATGGCAGGCTTGCGTGGTTTTATTGGTATGACGGTGATTGAGTTTCCCACCGCTTGGGCGCAAACCACGGAGGAATATTTTGACAAAGGCCGTGAATTTTATGAGCAGTACAAACAACATGCTTTTATTACGCCAACCTTTGCTCCTCATGCGCCGTATACGGTGTCTGATCAGTCTTTTTTACGCATCAAAGAATTAGCGGATGCCTGGCAGGTAAAAATCAATGTGCATTTACATGAAACTCAAGACGAAATTGCACAGTCGATGACCCAATATAACAAGCGCCCTATAAAGCGGTTGCAAGATCTTGGTTTATTATCGCCGCAATTGTTGGCGATTCATGCGTCACAATTGAACGAGGAAGATATAGAAATCCTCAGCCTTACTCAGCCTCATATTGTGCATTGTCCTGAATCCAATATGAAACTGGCGAGTGGTATTTGTCCTATCGAGCGTTTGAAAGCAGAGGGCTTGAATGTCGCATTAGGAACGGATAGCGTTGCCAGTAATAATGATTTGAATATGATCAGCGAGATGCGAACTGCGACCTTTCTTTCAAAAGTATCTACTTTAAATCCAGTCAGTTACAATGTAGATGATACTTTAGCGCTTGCAACCCTGAATGGCGCAAAAGCTTTGGGCATTGACCACCTTGTGGGATCGTTAAAAAAGGGAAAAGCAGCAGATTTTATCGCGATTAATTTGGATGAAATTGAAACATTACCCGTGTATGATCCCCTAATCCAAACGATTTATTCGAGCAGCCGTCAGCAGGTAACCGATGTTTGGGTGGCAGGTAAGCAATTGATGAAAAATCGTGAGTTGTTAACGCTAGATGAACAAGCGTTAAAAGAAAAAGCCCGTTTCTGGAGACCATAACATGAATGAATTTGATATTGATAAAGCGTATGTAAGCCCTTATGATAAGTTTTTGGCTAAATTTGATCGTGAGCATGCTTTGTCTGAATCGCAGTTGAAAGAAATCAAAACCTATCAACGAATTAATGCGTTGCGAGATGGTGTGGTGCAACCGTCCGATACAGAAAAACTGTGGGATAAATTTTAATCATGGCTATCTGGTTTCGGGAGATCACTGCAGCGGAATTAAATCAGCGTGCTGAGAATACCATGTCGGCATTTCTGGATATCGTATTCACCGAAGTAGGCCCAGACTATTTGGTCGCCACCATGCCGGCCAGTCCTCGTACCCGGCAGCCCTTGGGTATCATCCACGGCGGGGCATCGGTGGTGTTGGCCGAGAGTATCGCGAGTACAGCTGCCAATATGGTGGTTGATTTTGATCGCTATTACTGTGTGGGGCTCGAAATCAATGCCAATCATTTGCGTTCCGTGACGGAAGGTGTGGTCACAGCTGTGACTCGACCTGTGCATCTAGGTCGCTCGACCCAAGTTTGGACCATTGAATTGTCCAATGAAGCGGGTCAACCTACGTGTATTTCGCGTATGACGGCTTGTGTGATGACCAGAAAACCAGCCTAATCCTCTTTGTTCATCCATTCCTAACTCAGGAAGCCGTTGAAAATTGTTAAAACCACAATAAGCACTATTTCTGCGTTTGGGCAAGGTCACTTCATTCATCAATAGATTCGCTGGTGTCATTTGTTGCCCTGTGCTGGAGATGACTAGTCCTTTATGAGTTTTACCTAAATCCAAATGAACCATTTTTCCCAGCATTCACTGAGCGGTAGAAATAAATTTATTGATATGATTGACAAGGTTCTTTATTTGGAATTAAATATAGAACTATTCAGGATGAATAACTGGAATAATCCTAAATGTCTAATGGAATAGTCATATTTAGGATTTTACGCAAGGAGTGAATGATGGACTATACAACCAACCACGTTTTGACCAAAGTCTTGGTCTTTCTTTCAATAAATCCCGCACTTAACGATGATGGTCAAAGTAAACCCTCATTGCGCACAATCCAATCTCTAAGCGATAAGGAGCCGATATGGATTCTTTAGACCATAGAGTGTTGGCCTATGATTTAGCGACTGCGTTGGATCCAATCGATTTGGATCAGATCGCTGGAGGACGGGGTGGCCCGTCTCATATGCCAACGATTCAGCCCACCGGAGATGTCTTGTCGTTAGATATGACGCTAGATTACTGATAGGTTCGATAAAAAATAGCGAGGCATGGAAGAACTTCGCAATTTTTTTCTTAAACAGGACGCAACTACTCACCCGTTCGCCCTGAGGAGCCGCTTTGCGGCGTCTCAAAGGGTAATGTATTTGAAAGTAAGCCTTTGAGACGATGCTCCGTATGGTCCTTGGGCCGAACGGTTCGGGTGGCGAGAGCGGTTACAACCGGACTGACGCAAAACCTCGTAGTTTTGAATATGGAGATGGTATGAAGTTTTTAATTCCAACCGAGCCCGACGACACGCATGCGATTTTAGTCAAATTGGCATTAGAAACACTAGGTCATCAAGTGATTTTGATGTTCACGGCTGATTGTCCCACATTGCAAAAAAACTCTGTGTTTATCGATACGCAACGTTATCAATGGCAAAGTGTAGATGCGCAAGATACGGTTTTAGAAAATGACTATGATGTTGTTTGGTGGCGAAGAGCCAGGAGGCCCTATGTACCCAAAGAAAATGTACATAGCCAGGATTATGCCTTTGTGGTCAAAGAAAATATTTTATTTTTTGAGTCATTTACGTCTAATTTGGCATCCCAAGCTTGGTGGGTCAACAGCAAAGAGGCTGCATCACGTGCTAATTTTAAGCTCTTGCAATTAAAAATTGCCAGTGAATGTGGGCTGACAATCCCAACCACGCTATGTTCTAACGATCCACAAGAAATCAAACAGTTTTTGATGACCTATGATCCATTGGGTGTGATTTACAAGCCGATGTGTTCGTATTTTTGGTTTGAAACTTCACAAACGAAAATCACCTACACGGCGCGAGTCAAAGACGATGGTCTACCTAAAGAGTCGTTGTTGCAAACACTGCCAGGTATTTTTCAAGTTGAAATCAAAAAGAAATTTGAACTGCGTATCACCTGTTTTGGTCATTATTTGGTAGCAGCTAAGCTCAACTCTCAAAAGCATCCAGATGGTCTTGTGGACTGGCGAGCGATTCGGGGCGCAAAAATGATGGTCGAGTCCTTTGAATTACCAGAGACAATTGCTCAAAACATTCGTCTTTTTATGCAGCGTATGGGACTGGTGTTTGGCGCCTTTGATGTGATTGTGACACCTGAGGATGACTATGTGTTTTTAGAGGTGAATGAACAAGGCCAATTTTTGTGGCTCGAAGAATGTAATTCGGATTTTAAAATGTTAGATATTTTTGTTCAGTTTTTACTCCAACGTTCGGTGGATTTTCAATGGGATGCCTCCCGTTATTGTCACAGTATAGAGCGGTATCGATCACAGATGCAAACGCTCTATGAGCACAATATCCAACGCCATGTTCAACTGAATACCCAAAAAACGCACCATGTTTAGGCCTAGGCATACCTCCGCCATCTTAATCATCGTAGAGATCTCCTTAGGCTTGAGTAGATCTTAGCTTTACTAGGGATGGCGAGTCATTGAATACAACCTGATGTGTCATTCCAGGGCGTGTGACAATCCTGAGTTAAAGAATGACCTTGGTATTTTCGTAAGAGAGATTTGGATGAAATATCCCATGATTTTGAGTGTATTGATCTGCCCTGTGAGCGGGTGCGCCGATGATATTGTTGATGTACATGGGTTGGAAGCAAAACAGGCTCAAGAGGTGCTGCAAGTTTATGCGCCACGAGTGCGGCGTCTTGAAATGGGGTTGATGAGGGAGGTTGTGAACATGAATTTAGGAAAACCACATCTGAATCTAAAAAGGTATCAACAACTGCTCTCTCAAAAAAAACGGTTGATTGCTGAAATACAACACGCGGGCCATTTTGCTTTTGTAGATTTGCAAACCGTTCATTACGCTAGACATGACCCTATTTATACCACCATAGAAATTATTCCACGCCGATCATCGGCACGTATGCATTTTTTATCGGAGTCGGCACCTACCATCGATACAAAACCTCATGATGTGATCGAACTGATGCGTCACTATACTGCTTTATCGATGCACTTGTTACTGACACAGCAATTGGATCCGCAGGATAAGGCGTGTCCATTCTACCATTGTGTGGTGTCCTTTCAGCATCCGCAATTAAAACCTTATTTGGCACTTTTTCGCCAAGGGGTATTAGAAAAAAAACAAAGCATTCTTGATACCCTGGCCCAAGATCCTAATTCTGAGCGACGTGCAGCCGCGGCTTTTCTCATCGGCTTCTTTTCCTCACCCCATGACATCATCACGCTGTTATCAGCGCATGTCGACGATCCGGATTATAGGGTGCGTAACAGTGTGCTCCGAGTCATAGGGGCTACCTTGGATAAGGCCCATTTTACTCATATGGATCCAAAGCCTTTCATTGGCTTGCTGGATTCACCCTATGTGACCGATCGTAATAAAGCATTACAGATTTTGCGGGTGCTGGCAAATTCGCGACAAGCACAAAAAATCATTTGTCAGCAGGGCGGTCAACAATTGCTGCGGTTACTGCAATTGACGCAACCTAATAATCATAATTTGGCGTATTTGATTTTAAAAAAAATCAGTCATGAGCATTTTGGGGATCAGCAGTTTGATCAATGGAAATCATGGATGTTACAACATCAGGAACGATAGGATGAAACGCCAGTCTCTCGATAAAATTGTGCCCCCAGTAGCTTTTAACAGGCTGTATGGTGCTGTGAGCATCAATATCCCAGTACCTTATAGCATGATGATCACCGTTATCTCAGTCTTGTTTGGACTGTTTGTGACCTATAGCATGGTCACTGATTTTACACAATTGTATGTGGTGAAAGGATATTTAAATGCCAAATCCGGCATTGTTTCCGTTTATCCGCTTCATTTGGGGGTGATCAAGCAATGTTTGGTCAAAGAAGGGCAACATGTCAAAAAAGAGCAGGCATTATACATCGTAGATACTGCTCAAAATGATCATGCCTCGTATCAGACGACCTACCGTCTTTTACAAAAAAGGGTGCAACATATTGAACAACAGATCAAGGTCAAAAGACTTTATCTGCAAACCTTAGATGCGTTATTAAAAAAGCATTATGTGTCTTTGATTACCTATCAATCCTTACAAGATCAAATAAGCACTTTAGAGGCCAGTCGTCACGCTGTTCGCATGACGCTCCTGCGTCACCAACAATCGCGTACTTATGTGGTTCGCGCGCCGATCATGGGTGTTATATCAAGCTTGCAATTTGGAGAAGGCCAACACATCGATCGCAGCAAAGCTTTGTTAACGATCATACCTTTTCCTGCAGAATTGGTGGCTCAACTCTATATTCCCGTTTCAAAATCAGGTTTTTTAAAAACAACTGAACCCATTGCTTTGCGCTATGATGCATACCCATATCAGCATTTTGGTGTGGCAAAGGCGCAAATTGTGAGTATGACGCGCAGTGTTTTGAGTGATCGTGAGGAAGAGAAGCCGATTCAGATTGGAGAACCGTACTATAAAGTCATTGCGCGCTTAGACAAACAATCTATTCGTTTAGAGGGTCGCTCGCAGCGGCTACAACAAGGCATGACATGTTCGGCGCTTATTTCTGGCGCACATAAAAAACTATGGCGTTGGATGTTTGACCCATTTTATCGTTACTCAGGTGGTGGATAAGCATGAAAGCAATGCGCGCGTTATTGCGTTTTTACGCTCGTGCCCGATTGCCGATGATCATGCAAGATGAAATGGCAGAATGTGGGCATGCTTGCATTGCTATGATTGCCGGTTTTTGGCGATATCGATTGGATCTGGTTGCATTACGGCGCTTGAATCAACCCTCAGCACGCGGGATGAATTTGCGCCAGATGGCGGAGTTATTCGATCAATTGGGATTTAAGACACGTGCGATACATGTCCCCCTTGCTGACGTGCATTTGATCAAAACACCAGCTGTTTTACACTGGAACAATAATCATTTTGTGGTTTTAAAACACATCAAACGTCATAAAATGATTGTGCACGATCCAAGCTTTGGGGTGCGCCGTTATGAGCTCTCAGAGTTTGCGCGTTTTTTTTCAGGCGTTACGTTGGAAGTAGAAAAGTCAACGGAGTTACCGCTGATGTGCAAGCCTAGCAAATTCAGCGTTTGGACCTTATGTAAATCCATGCCTGGCATGTCGCGAATGAGTGCTCTTTTATTGGGGTTATCTATTTTGATGGAAGGTATGCAAATCATTCATCCTATGTTTATGCAATATGTGACGGATTATGTGCTGGGATCGAATGCGTTAGGTCAAATGTATGTTTTGGGCAGTGGGTGTATTTTGTTCGTTTTACTGCAAGGCGTAACCGAGTTTCTGCGAAGTCATTTGGTTTTGTATTCGTCCATGCAGATCACCGAATCCTTAGCTTCAACCCTATGTCAGCATGTGCTGAAACTGCCTTTGGCCTTTTTCTCTCATCGTCACTTGACGGATATTCAATCGAAATTTCAATCAATTGAACATCTTAAAAACAAATTAAGCACTGATTTGATACATACTTTGCTAGATGGGTTGATGGTGGTGTTTACCCTAGGTGTTATGTTTCTTTATAGTCCAATTTTAGCATCGATTGTGTGCCTGATTTTGTTGTTCTATGCAGGTTCTTTGTATGGCAGTTTTCGTGGGTATAAACATCAAGCCAGTGCCGCCATTGCATTACATGCTCGCAGTACCTTGACTTTTTTTGAGACCCTGCAAGGTATGGCGGCCACCAAAGCATTCGTCAAAGAATCTGTGCGGTTTCAAATCTGGCGAAATGATTATATTGATGCGCTGAATCATGATATCCAGGTTTCCAAATTACAAATTCGTTATCGCATATTGAATCAAGTCATGTTCCACGTGGAATATGTGGTAGTGGTGTGTGTGGGTGCCAGCTTGGTGATGTCTCAGCATTTATCGATCGGGATGTTATTGGCATTTTTGGCGTATCGTTTGATGTTGGTCAATAAATCCTCTTCATTCCTTCAATATGTGTTTGCCTATCAATTGTTATCGATTCAATTAGAACGGTTGAGGGATTTAAGTACCTGTGAACCAGAAAAAGTTCAGGCAAGCACCTCTGCGGTGATGCTTGGAAAAGGCGTGCTCAGTTTGAAAGATCTGACGTTTCATTACCATACACAAGAAAAAAAGATTTTTGAAAATATCAGTATGGTGGTGCAGCCAGGTGAAAAGGTAGCGATCATAGGTCCTTCCGGGTGTGGTAAGACCACTTTGTTGAAAATTATGATGGGATTGGAGTTACCGATATCAGGTGCTGTTTTGATTGATGATTTACCTCTGCCTATTTTTGGTATTCAGAATTTTCGCCAATTGTCTGCCGCTGTGTTGCAAGATGATGTGCTATTTACTGGGTCAATCTTGGATAATATTGTTTTCTTTGCAGAAGAAGTCGATATGGCGAGAGTCTACGAGGTTGCACAGATGGCATGTATTCATACAACCATCATCACGCTTCCCATGGGGTACGAGTCGCCGATTGGACAGATGGGGGCTACGATTTCTGGAGGGCAAAAACAGCGGTTGTTGTTGGCTCGTGCCTTGTACAAGAATCCTAAATTCTTATTTCTGGATGAAGCCACCAGTCATTTGGATGTAGCCACAGAACAGTCGATTAACCAGGCTTTAGAGGCTTTGAGCATCACGCAAATTATGGTAGCACACCGGCAAGAAACTATTGCGATGGCGGATCGCGTGATTGATTTGAGCGGTTTAGGATTGATACAAAACCCAGAGGTATAGGCAAGCGTTTATTTTGCGCCTCTTAAGTAACGACCTTGATAATTAACATAGGGCAGTAGAGATCTGACATCCACATCGAGGTTTTTTAAATAGTTTTGTTGCATCACTATGTTATATTCATAAGCCAGGCAATTTTTAACGTCCAGGCGGGTGTTTGCATGGATACGATTGAGTTGTTGGATACAAGCACGGGAATGCTGTTCTCCTAATAAATCAGGGTAATTCAAGCGCTTGTCAACGCGATAACTGGTGCCATGGCCCAAAAATGCGGGTTGTAGATCGGTATTTTGAGGGTTGGCCAAATAGGATCGTGATTCGCGTTGGCCCGCAATCACATAAGGAAGTGCTTGATGGTCAACCACTTGCACGCCTCTGGATTGTATCCAATACCGGTGGTTGTTGATGGTGGTTTCGAACAAACCGGCATGACAGCGATCACTGATATGTAATGTTTGATAGCCATGTTTTGTGAGTTCTTGGTGTAATAGATTGAAAATATAACCTCTTTTAAATAAACAGAAATTCATGGCAGCGTTTACCCATTGTCGGTAGGCGGGAGCGATTGGGCTCGTATCTCGTATTCCATACAGACTGGTATCGAGAATGTCTTCTATGCTGGCCAAGTCATCTTGAACGCAGTGGTGGACCAACGTCCGAAACCAATAACGTTGCATAGCCAGGGGTATATAGTCACTGCCGGAATGTAAGACTCCAATGACCTCAGAGGACTCAGTGGTATTCGTTTGAGAGGTTATTTTTAACTCTAAAGAATTGGTGATTTGGTGCAGATCAGTGGCGAGCAGTGTTGGATCCAATTGTTCTATCAACCCTGTGTCTGCCATAGCAAAGCACTTTTGAGCAAAGTGGCTCACAGTCTTTGAGGGTTGGTGGCTGACACCGTACTGTAAGGCATTGGATAAGGTGTCGCGGGGTAGCGTGGGTATGCTTTTTTCTAATTTTTGGCAAAAACGCAACACAACCTCAGCCAATTCAGGTAATTGCTGCGAGCACACATCGTTGATCATAAACACCAAAAATCCACAACCTGGATCACGCAACAGGGCCGGTAGTAATACCGTCTGATCTTGCAAGCTTTGCATCAAAACCCCATTGGGGTAGTTATTTTTTTTAAGCGTGGCTTCTGAAAACACATGAATATCATGTCCAGAACCGACAAAAGCATCCATATTACGCAGGGCGTTCAGCAGTGTTTTATTGTAAAAATAATCGTATAAATCGATGCTGGAATGGTAGGTGATGTGATTGTTCATCTGAGTTTAGGTGGCTGTTGTAATTGTTGCAACTCCGACTTGCAAAGTCGAATCGTTTTTTCCACCAATTGAGCGGTTTTGTGCACAAATATCCCTTCATTATACTTAGGGTGATCTTTTTTTGCTTGTGCCAAATCGGCCAAACTG
Organism: uncultured Legionella sp.; assembly: GCA_964625775.1. Classification (GTDB taxonomy): domain Bacteria; phylum Pseudomonadota; class Gammaproteobacteria; order Legionellales; family Legionellaceae. The sequence continues at coordinate 83,181 of CAZVEH010000001.1, forward strand.
GCTTTGTTTTCTAGTACGTTTAAAGCTACGCACAAAACAAGGTATTTATCGCGATGCTTGTCTTCTGGTTGCCTCAAACAAACATCGCGTTGCCCACAGATTTTTTGATGCAGGAGTAGTTTTTCTGTCTCTTGTTTTGCAGTGAGTGGTTTAGCCTCTTGAGTCAGTGTTTTGGGTATCAGTGGCTCTGCAGCTACTACTTTTTCTACTTTTTTGAGGAGTACGGCTGTTTCTCCTACAAAATTTTTGTCTATTTTTTTAACTATACCAGATAAAGTATCAAGATCGTCGCGATCGCGTTTTTCTTTTTTTAAGATAGTCAGTGCTGTTTTGAGATCAGTTGTATCCTCATTAATGCTGGCGTTGGTATGTTTAAAGCGTTGGAAACGTGCGCTGGCACTCGTATCGGTATCTTCGCTGTCTGTCGATGAGGTTGGCGTTTGTATTTGCGCTTCTATTTCCTTTATTAATTCCCGGACAATTCTTTGAGTGTCGGTGTTGGTAGCGTACGCGGTTCTTAAACTCTCCAAATTGCGCGTTTCCTCTTCCCTGGCAGCGCATCGTTCAGTCATCGTATGACTCCATACCATCAAATGCTTTGCATAAAGTATAGAAGCTAATGGTGTTTTTTCAATGTAGCGGCTATTTGTCGTTATTTTGAATGAAGTTCAAGTGGTATGTCAGTTTATGTAGCCCGCAAGTAGCGTAGCGAATTGCGGGATCGACTGCTCAGTGTTGGATACATATTCCAAAACATAATAATGGTTACTTGTCTCGTTTAGCGTCACCCCGCAATTCGCTATGCTTCTTGCGGGCTACGTTGACCAAAAGCGGCGCTGAATGATGAGGTACGTACGACTCTCATTAAATTTCAATTAAGATGCGTCTGTCCTGTGCTGTTTGTCGTTATTTTGAGCGAAGCGTAGGACAGGGACTCTATGTCTACGCTCGAGACCGTGGGTGCTCGATGACCATAATACGAGCATCCGATGAGAGTGCACCGGGATTGGCGATGATTTTTTCTTTTTCACTGCGGGATAACTGTTTGATCTGGCGCTCGATTTGCATAGCCAAAGCTCGGTCGCCCTGGATTTCCCAACATTGTGCTATGGCTATGGGTTTAAAGCTGCGCGTGTATTTGCATTTGCCCTTGCCGGACAGATGAGCTTGATAGCGTTTGTGGAGATTATTGGTATAGCCTGTGTAATAAGTGTCATTCTGACAAAGAAGGATGTAGACCCAATAAGATTGATTGTCCATAAACCACCCTAAAATAGAACCCAACAGTTGCAGTTTTTGAACCCTGGGATTCAGGTGGGACGTGACTGTGTCGGATCAGGCTTGCCAATAAGATTTGGCCTTGCACAACACCGGCAACAAAATACGACCCTAATATAAGCTTATCGGTTCAAAAAACATACTGCTGGGCACTTGATTATAACAGTTGATGACACGTCCTAGCAATCGAGTTTAAACTCTGAGTCAGAAGTATGAACTTTAAGGCTCTCTGGATGCAGTTATCAATGAAGTGGTATTCTCCACGTGGGTGTGCGTTCTTCCTGCTATGTCTTGTAACGATCCCCTGCTACAGTATCGAAAGCTATGATAAATTTTGGGGCTTGATCACTTACAATGACAAATATAAACAATTTTTTTATACGATTGAGCCACAAATTCGGTTGGTCAATCTTCCAGGCGCCTATGACCAGTTTTTATTAAATACCGGGGGTGGTGTTGAAGTTATGCCCAAACTTCAATTGTGGTTCGGTCAAACCATCGCCAATGCTTCGCCTTATAATGTTGAGGAAGACGTTTCCCCTAATGATCTGAATGAATATCGTCTTTGGCAACAGCTTTTATGGCGCTCTGATCCGGTTATCATCAGAAGTCGTCTCGAGGAAAGATACTCCCTGGAAAACGCTCCATGGTCGGTTCGCCTACGCGAACGGATCTATTGGACAAAAAAATTAACTGAAAAACAATCCTTGGTTCTGAGTGATGAGTTACTGGTCAATTTAAAAACAACACCTTGGATAGTGACCTCTACTTTGGATCAAAATCGTGCTTACCTGGGTATTCTTCACCAATTAAGCCCGCGCATCAGTATCAACTTCAGCTATATGAATCAATATATTTTTAGACTGGCCGGGGCCGAAAGTAATCATGCTTTGGTCGTAAATGTCTTTATCAATATGCCTGTTTAATAGAAATAATTTGGATTTTATGACCTTGTATTATAGAATTAGCCCGGAAAAAAGAATGACAAAGGGATTGTTATGCAGTTTGCGCAGGAAAAGGAATATGTGGCGCTAAAAAATATCGCCATGCAACGTATTGATGAGTTTAGAGCGCTTGCCCATCAAGAACAAGAGGATGTCATCAAATACGCTATTTTGAATATTGCGTTTTATCTTGAAGATGGCTTATCTACATCACACTCAAAAGATTATTTTACCGACATTCAACGTATGTTAAATAACAATCTTAGAATTTTACAGGAGACTTCCGTGTCTCTTCTGCAATTGGCGCATGCTGTGATTGATGTTGCATTTGCTTGCCTAACTCATATAGAAATCTATAGCACGCCTCTGTTCAATAGGCATGGGCACTAGTTACTATTGTATGAGCGGTCGCAGAGTCGGGTGATACCTCATGGGTATCCTGATTCCAAAAGTGAGTAGAAGTCGCTTGTGAATAGATCACCAAGGATTGCTCATTGTGTTGCGGTAAGATCGCCGGCTTCGTAAATAAAAGCTGATGGTGCAATAAAAGTGATTGATACTCTGGTCGTTTGATTTCACACACCAACCACTCGAATGCGAGCTCACATTGATGTGTTTTCGCAAAGTGGATTGCAGCCAAAAGCCCTGCTCTGGTAATTTTACCGCGTAAACACGGGCTATTTTCGAGCAAATGTTGACCATCAAGACTATTGACACATAGAAGTAAAGGCGATGGGCTTTCCGTCAAATCAAAATCCTCACCATTCAGTCCTTCAACCGTAATTTTGTCACATAATTTGGGATATTGACGTAAGATTTTGGCGCCAGCGGGGTGTGCTATCAGTGTTGATAACGCTGATCGAGGAACGTCGCAGGGATAAACCGTATTGAGACTCTCTTCTGTGATCAGATTGCGAATGGGTTCACAGAGAAAAAGCAACAAATAGCCATTTGGGTTACATAGGAGAGAGATCAATGGGGTAACCATTGTTTTGTCTTCGCCGCGATAGAGTGTGTTTAATTGCTCGGGATACATTTGCTCCCAGTCGATGATGCGGGCAAAAGTTTTGATGTGCTCTGCACTAAGATTGAAAAATAACGAGATAAGATTCTGAGAAAATGCATTGGCACGCAAAAACGGTTGCATAATGGGCAGGAGCTCTGCAGGTAAAGCACCCACGATATAGATCTCGGTTCCTTGCGCAGCAGTCTGATTTGGCGTTCTGTAAGTGATCAATTGGGCAATAGTTTTTTCCCATAGAGGGTGAGGGTAATACTTTTGCAACTTCTCTACGCTGTGCGGCAATTGTTGATTTTGATTTAGCTGCATGCTGCATAACACAAGACCAAACTGAATGATGGCTTTTACCCAATTCTCCTGTAGAGCAAACTCAGGATGTATCTCAACCTGGCTCAAATAAAATTTTGCCCTGACATAGCTACCATGGTTGGCTTCAATTTGAGCGACGTTGAAAAGGGCCTTAAACGTGTAGGAGTGTTCGTGGCCTATGAGTTTTGTATAAGCATTTTTAGCCAATACCCAATCTCGATGCTTAAGCGCGTGATCACCCATATCTATGAATAGATCTATTGCCTTTGGGTGGGCCAGCTCTTCAGGCTTATAAAAATCACAATAGAAATATGCCAGATCACAGGCTCCCATATCAATGCATGCTTGGCCTATGGCGATGCGTTCTTCCAGAGCCAATCGCTTCATAATGCTATCAAAACATACAGAAGCCTCGTGAAGCTGCGTGTTTCTGAGATGGAAATGTCCTAAAATCAACGTTGCCAGTGTGGCATTGACTTCTTTAATGCGCTCACAATCTTGGGCAACCCGTTGGTATTGTCCGGATTCAAGGCCGGCAAACGATCGTCCTTTGAGGGCGGGGACACACTTAGGATGAATAGCAATGGCCTCATCAAACGCCAAAATTGCCTCCTCATAATTTTTAGCCTGATAAGCGGCTTCCCCGTGTGCTATTTTTAATGCCAACTGTTTTTTTTGGCTTGCAGTTAATTTTTTTAAGGGCAAGGGTATCTCAGCTTTTTTTTCATCCGTAGCCTTTTGTTCATCCATATCCACCAAGGTATCATAAAACCTGCTCAGCAAATAGTCTTCGATGCTTTTTACTTCATGATCAAGCTTCTTGTCGTATGTGGTTGCCACTGAAATCATACGTTCGTGCAATATGCTTCGATACTGATGAGACAACGCCAGCCAATAATGGTCAGTGCTTGATTCTATACATCGGGTTAAATCTTGTAAGATGTGTTGTAGGGTTTCATCATCAGTAATGGCGAAATACGCTATTCTTATTTTTTCGGCATCATTTGTTTTCATATTGATATCTGTGGTTAATAAAAAAACATTTTATCGTATTGCATACCTAACCACAACAGGAGTTAGGTAAAAATTGATCTATAGGACTTAGGTAAGACCTCGAGGTATTACTTAAGTCCTGTTCATAATTGATCAACGACAATCCCGCAATTCACTACGTTACTTGCGGGCTACGATACTAAAAATACTATGTCGCATACATGGGCAGGATCGCACCATTTTGGCTGTAAAAAACCACATACAATTGGTCCTATTTTGTCATTACCGCGCAGGCGGGAATCTATTTCTGGGTCAAAGTGATGAGGACATTTGGGGATGGATTTTTATGTGGTAATTAGTCTGTCAAATTGAGTTCAATTAAATCAAATTATGATTTTGCCCTGCATGAGTTACGAAGTTCTATTGACTTCTATCGCAAATCGCAAAAGAATACCGGCACTAGAATCATAAGAGGTTGTTATGCAAATTAAGCACATCAAGGGGCGGGAAATTTTGGATTCGCGTGGATTCCCAACAGTTGAAGCCGATGTTCTTTTGGCTGACGGTGGTTTTGGCCGGGCCAGCGTACCTTCTGGCGCTTCCACTGGCACTCTTGAAGCACACGAGTTACGTGATAAAGACGCTAACCGTTATCAGGGGCGTGGTGTTGCAAAAGCGGTTATGCATATCAATGATACGATTCATCACACACTGCAAAATCGTTCTATCTCCGATCAAGCAGAGTTTGACACGGTATTATGCCAATTAGATGGTACGTCCAATAAAGCGCGTCTGGGTGCGAATGCGATTTTGGCTGTGTCTTTGGCATTTGCCAGAGCGCAAGCCAATGCACTCGGATTGCCGTTGTTTCAGGCTTTGAACCAAGGTGCAGCAATGTCCTTGCCTGTTCCCATGATGAATGTATTAAATGGGGGCGCGCATGCGGATAATAATGTGGATATTCAAGAGTTTATGATCATGCCAGTTGGGGCTCAAACCTTTACTCAAGCTGTGCAAATAGGTGCTGAAACCTTTCAGGCTTTGCGCTCGGTCTTAAAAAAACAAGGCTTGAATACCGCGGTCGGGGATGAAGGCGGATTCGCACCTGATTTAAAATCCAACCGCCAGGCTTTGGATATGTTGAGTGAAGCTGTGGGGTTGGCGGGATTTTCTTTGGGGAAAGATGTGGTCTTTTCCCTAGATGTCGCGGCATCAGAATTGTATGATGACGGCATGTACCATCTAAGTTCTGAGCATAAAACCTGGTGCGCAGATGAATTGATTGCATACTATGGAACATTGATCCATGATTATCCAATTGTGAGCATTGAAGATGGTTTGGATGAACGAGATTGGTCTGGGTGGCAGCGCTTAACTGCACAATTGGGTGCTCGCATTCAATTGGTAGGTGATGATTTATTCGTGACCAATCGCCAAATTTTGGAGCGCGGCATCAAGGAACACACAGCCAATGCCATTCTGATCAAACTCAATCAGATTGGAACATTAACTGAAACCAGAGAAACCATGCAGTTGGCCAAACAGCATGGCTACCGCTGTGTGATGTCTCATCGTTCGGGCGAGACGGAAGACACGTTTATCGCTGATTTGGCTGTAGCTACGGGTTGTGGGCAGATTAAAACGGGTTCTCTGTGTCGTTCTGATCGCGTGGCTAAATACAATCAATTGCTGAGAATTGATGAGCTGATGACGCTTCCTTATGCTACGTTTGATATATTGAGATAATTTGCGGGGGTTTAGTGATGAAAATGATTCTTGCAGCTTTGATAATTGCTTTGATGTCTTTGCAGTATAAATTATGGTTGGGAGACGGCGGGGTACTACAAGCACGCCGTTTGAAGGAACGTTGCATTGCTTTAGAACAAGAAAACAGTAAATTACAGCTTCGTAATCGTGCCATCGAAGCCGATATTATTGGCCTAAAGTCTGGGGGGCAAGCATTAGAAGAACAAGCGCGCGCGGAGTTAGGTATGATCAAGGAGGGTGAAGATTATTATCAGTTTGTACATTGATTAGGTTGATTTCTTGACACTCAGCTTCTCTTCGCTGACGAAGAAAATCTGAGTGTTTGACTGTTTTTGTTCATAGCGATGTTGGGCATACGTTAAGCATACCCAAGATACTGTCGATTGCTGCTTAATTCCATCACATCACCACTTCGATTCTTTAATCCAGACTTTAGATTGTCGCTGTTATTTTTTAATTCGTTATGTGTTGTTTTGGATAGGCTACTGGCAAAAAATGTAGGAGAACCGGTAGCATTGTTTTTTAACCCAGCATTTTGAAGAGTGAGCTTATGTATGGTTCTGTTGAGTGTATGCATATGAGTTGCCATAGAAATTATCTGATCGAACAGCGATTGTTGACTGATGTTTTCCATAATTGGAAAGGTCGCTCCGCCAAATGCATTGCCACAGAGTTCGGACAAAAACATCCCTGCTTCGTGATGCATGTTTAACTTTACGGCGGCCTGAATTCGAGCGCCTCGCAAGTATAATTGTGTGTCTTCTGAAAAGGAGACTAAGTCTAATGACATGATAAAATCAAAAATAATCTGTTGAGCCGCCTCGATGTGATTTCTCTCTTTGACCAATGCATAAGACTTTATGTAAGAACATAGGTCTTCTTCGGTGACGTCTTCCTTTTTTAAGAAAGAGGCTTCATTGGTTTTGGCCAGGTCAAAAAAGGACAAGGGCTCTTTTTTAAAGATCCATCTATTTCCAGAGTCAAGTGCCGCGGTTAGATCCGAGGTATTTCTGTAGCAATTGAGTTCAATAAGTTTGTTATAAATGATTGATTTCATCTCAGGATATCGATTTTGCATGCCGACGTGGACCCCAGAGCATTGCAGTGATAACATAGCGTGAACCAAAGTTGAATTCTCTCGATCAAACGCTCGATCGACTTCTGTTTGAAATTCAAGCACTTCAAGTATCCGGCTAGAAAAATATCGGTCTATTGCACATAAATGACATTGTATGGAATGTAGAAATTCTTCTTTTCTGGCATGAGGGATTTTAAAGGTGACTGAATAAACGTTTTTTACTGAATCGTTTTCAATCATATGGTCGGGTAACGGAGGTGTTCGAGCAGAGAACCTAGAAAGGACACCTTCCAATAGTGCCTGAGAGTTTAGCTCTATAAAAAACTTCGTACTACCATCCTCTTGCTCTGTGACGCTGATTTTTTTGACGGCACCTGACTCATATGTTTCAGTGGATGTAGGTCTCATGATGTCCTAAAAATATTCTATTGGGCCAACAATTATGCTTATATTTTGGTTTATTGTCAATATACATGCTTATCTAGGGTTTTAATAGATATCCTGTGCGCTTATTGTAGGAGCAGGTCTTAGTGATTCGAATCAAAACTTTCCCAAAGACTGATGACATATCCCCCGCCACCTGAGCCAGTTGGTTTTACGGCCAACGCTCCTTGTTGATACAGCGTTTGCATATGTTGTTCTAAAGCGGGTGTGATCAGTCCCCAGTGCCTAAAGCATTCTTGCGCTTGATGAATGGCTGTTGCTAGGTCGGTTTGATGTTTTTTTTGCGGGTTAGGAGCTTCTAAAGCTTGTTTGGCTTGGTTTACGCTGTGTTGCATTTCTTCATCCAGGCGTGAGGCCTCGGCGTGATCATGCAACCACAGTTGTTGTACTTTGTGGATACAATCAGACGTAGGGCCTTGTTGATCACAAGAGGACAAACGCCACTGTGGAGACCAAGTCAGGCTCAATGGCTCAGTATGACCTTGCTGAAAATAAATCCCATTCGAGCTGCTGACACCTGCAATATCTAAACCACTACTTTGTCCATGAAACATATGTTCCAATTCTCGAGCAATACTGTATTGTTCGTGATCGGAGATCCACTGTTGGGCTACAAACCAGCGCGCTAGTGCCACACACAAAGCCGCTGAAGCGCCCATGCCTACGCCTACTGGAATCGTGCTTGAAATGCTCAAGTGTCCTTGTAATTCCGGATAGGGCTGATTGATGAGTTGCATGCCGTATTCGAGAAGATGTTTTAATAATGCACGCATTTCTCCTGCGTCGCGATCAGCAATTTTTGCGTCTAACGTTAAGCCTAAATCCGGCTGGAGGCCAATGTGGCGATAATCCAGAATCAAGTGCTTTTCTAATAAAGGAAATACCAACGCGCCATGGCCACGAATGACCGCATGTTCTCCAGCTAAAATCCACTTGCCATGGGTTGTTGTTTGAAAATCACATAACATCAAAATTACCGATCAATACGTCTTGTTTGAATGTCCGAGCAAGTTCCGCTTGATCGGGTCGATACAGCAAATGAATATTTGGTCCGGCATCCATGGTCACAATAGGGCCATCCCCATGTTGTTGCCAAGACGCTTGAAGTTGCTCCAAAAGCATTAACGTTTGCTCGGTCATATAGGTGAACGGTTGTTCACAACTGGTAAACAACGCGTGCATGTCTTGAAATTCACGCCAACACACCTCGTAAGCATTGTTCCAATTTTTAGCACGAAACGCATCGAGTAAATCCTCGAGATTTTGTTTGGCCCGTTCTGGACGTTCGGCATATTTCGGGCTGGTTTTGATCAATTCATGGGCTTTTGAAGAAGAAATACTTTTGACCTCATGGCTGACTATAATGACTTCGTGTAACAGGCTCATGTAAGGCAATTCAATGGCTGTGACGTCTTCACTGTCCCACAGCGCCCAGGGTGAAAAGAAGGAACGACAGGAAGAGCCTGAGCCGTGACGACTTAATTGAGCCATTGCCTCAACGCTGGGTAAAGGTTGATCGGTTAATTCACTCAGTGCTAACACAGCGCACTTGGTCAAAGCAGCAAAGCTGGAAGCCGAACTGGCTAATCCTGTGCTCAAGGGGAAGGTATTATTGGAGCGAACAATAAATCCTTTGTCATACGAAAACCGTTTTTTTAAAAATGCCAAATGATTCAAAAACCGCTGTTGTGCGTCTTTTGATAATACAAAATGATCGATGCCTGGAATTTCCAAAGGTTCCCAATAGTCCTGCTTACCAGGGTTGGCCTCTAAGCTGACATTAGATTTTAAATTGTTTAAAGTATAGGATAAGGAAGGATTGGCGGGTAAATTTGTGTCTTTGTTTTTTTTCCCCATGTATTTGATCAATGCGATATTGGCAGGGGCTTGTGCTAACCATTGTTGCATATCATTCTCCTAGGATTCTTTGGGGCAGAATCTAACGTCCTTTGGCATCATCCCAGAGGATTTTGTGCAATTGAAGTTGAAATCTCACGCTGAGCTGGTCTTCAAGTATCCAAGACGCTAATTCAGTAGGATTGAGCTGCCCCCAACTTGGTGAAAAAAGAACTTGGGCTTTATCCGACAAGTGATACTGAGTGATCATATCACAAGCCCAGAGATAATCTTCACGATCACACAGGACAAATTTAATTTGATCGTGTGCCTTGAGCAAAGGAATATTTGACCAGAGATTGCGTTCCATTTCGCCAGACCCTGGGGTTTTTAAGTCCATGACGACTGTGACGCGCGGGTCTACAGTTGAAATATCGCGCGCACCGCTGGTTTCAAGAGAGACCCGGTAATTGGCATCGCAAAGTTTCTTGAGCAAAGGGATGCAATTGGGTTGGGCCAAAGGTTCGCCGCCAGTGACGCAAACATAGTGGGTTTTGTAAGAAGCTATTTTAGCTATGATCTTGTCTATTGCTGTGACTTCGCCACCTTGAAAGGCATACGCCGTATCGCAATATTTGCAGCGCAAAGGACATCCGGTCAAACGCACGAATACCGTAGGGAGTCCGGTGGTATTGGATTCTCCTTGAAGAGAATAGAATATTTCGGTGATACGTACTGTGGTCATTAGCCGCCTAACTTTTCTAATTTGATATGAGCAAGGCGAGCAGCAGAGGTATCTGGATAAAGGCTCGCAACCGCAAGTAGTTGCTCCTTGGCTTCGCCGATACGGCCTGAACCTGCGAGCGCATAACCCAGTTTTAAGCGACTAGGTGCATATTTGCTGGATGATTTGAAGTCTTGAATCACTGTATCAAATTGCGTAATAGCCTTGGTGTAGTCCTTGTTTGCCAGATAAAGCTCACCTAGCCAATAATGGGCGTTGGCGCTGTATCCACCACGAGGATATTTTGTGAGAAATTGTTGCATGGCGATAGTGGCTTGCGGAAAACTCTTTTTCTTAACCAAATCATAAGCGGCCAAATAAGAAATTTGTTCATCGGCAGGATTGAGGCGTGCCATTGGCGAGATGGCTGTTTGGCCTACGATGGGCTCAGACGGTGTTTTTGTTGCAGCTTGCGTAAGTGGCATGCTGTTGTTGTGAGTCGCTGTAGGTGCCATATCGATATCGTTTGGCGCAGCTGGAATCGCGTTAGACTTGAGAGCTGAAGGGCCACTCGCAGGGTTAAGTCGTGCATCAAGATCTTGATAAAAACTAAGTTGTTGTTGTTTTAACTCATTCAATTCATGCGCTTGCACTTCCAGTTGACCACGTAAGTCTTGGATTTCTTTTTGTAAATTGATAATTTTATTGATCAAATCGGTGTGACCCGTTGTTGCGCTATTGGCAGCGTCTTGCGCCAATGCAGGTTCAGGCCCATCTTCATGAATGGTATAGGATTCATGAGCCACAGGTGACTCTTCAGCCACCTGTGTTTGTTCTTCCAGCAGGGCGAAGTTTTCACTATCGTCCACAACTGGCGCGTCGGCCATCACTTGCAGGGATATAAATACCAATGCAAAGCAGATGGTGCGAACAAAAGATTTCATCGAGTAGCCTCGTAAGTTAGTTCAGCGCGACGATTTTGTGCACGTGCATTATCGTCATGTCCTAAGTATGCAGGGCGTTCTTTTCCATAACTAACGACACGCATTTGTTCACGACTGACGCCATCCATACGCATGATATCGGCAACAGTATTTGCACGACGTTCACCCAAAGCAACGTTGTATTCACGGCTGCCGCGTTCGTCGGTATGACCTGCGATCAGGATACGAGCACCTGGATGCGATTTTAAGTAGTCTGCTTGAGCATGAACAGAAGCAACATATTTTTCTGCTAGTGCCGAGTCGTCATAAGAAAACAGATAAATTTGGTTATGAGGTGCTTTGGTGGTATACATTTCACCAGCCTCTTGACCAGAAAATCCAAATGCATCCCCTAAACCATGTGCTGAAAGACCATCACCACTGCCCGCACCATTGTGATGCTTAGCGCAAGCACTAAACAACAAAATGCTTGCAAGAATAGCCCCTTTTTTCAACATATTTCCTAAATTCATGCTCAAAGCTCCTAAAGTTTTATTATTGGCGGTTCATTGTACAATCGTTTTAAGCGGTTGACTAGAGGCCTAGCGCTAGGATCACGGCCTATGCCCCAAATATTTTTTGAGACTCGTGAGAAAGGTGTTGGAACGATAGGGTGTTCTTAGCGCTAAATGATAGAAACAGTTGCCTAAGCATGCATGGTCATCTGCAAAAAAACATTAAAAATGATCTGTGTGAAAATATGCTATACTTCTTGTACATATTATGAGTAGAGACGCCCTTATGCAAAAAGAAAATCATATTTTAGTATTGCCACAGTGTGAATCAGCGGGAAAAACCTATGTGATTGGTGATGTTCATGGCGAGTTAGGCGCTTTCCAGGCTGTTTTGGACAAATTGACCCCTAACGATAGGCTTGTGATCCTCGGTGATCTGATTGATAGAGGTGAATCTGATCCTAAGCATCCTACGAGTGCCAATATTCTCGATACATTCATAGCTCATCAGAATGCGCCTCAAGACTCTAAGCCTAGATTATATGCACTTCAAGGTAATCACGAAAGAAACTTTTTGGCTGTATTAGATATTTTTGATCGTATCAAAAATGGTCAGACTGTATTGCCTGAATGGTTTCTGAACGTCGCCAAATTTGTTAAAAATGGTGGGGCGTGGATATTTAAGCATCAGAGTGAGGACGTTGCTCAGGATCTGCGTCTGGCCTGGTTTAGATCTTTTGCTACGGGAGATAGGTCTGCTGAGTGTGAGTATAATTTAAAGGGCCTACTCAAACAAATCGTCCTGTCCAAAGATCCCTTTGTACACCTAATCCCTGATATTCTTGCTTACCGGCAACTGATTGAATCGTTGCCATTTATGATCGAATTAGAGGGAGAGCAAAGCACGTTGTGTGTTCACTCTGATTTGAATATCGAGGATGCAGAGATTGATCGTAGAGTATTGCATAAAGAAGGGTTTACTGACCAAGAAATTATTTATATGACGGATGTACGAGTTAAAGATTTTAACTCTAACGATGCTCGTAGTGCTTCCTCTAGATTGGTTTTGGTGGGGCATAATATCATCAATGATGAACATGATCCCGATACCCAGAATGCTGCATTGCCTGTGAGGGCGGATACCAATCATATTAATTTAGATTGTGGTGCGTATTTTACCAAGAGCTTTTTAGTGTTGAATATGACGGATAATCTTGTGGATATCGTCAGTAAAGATATGCCAGAAGAACATCGGACGTTGTTGGAGTATGCAAAGACCACGATTCAAACGCATTTAAATGACATCGAACTTCAGCAGCAAGATGAGCCCATGTCTAAACGACCACGCTTTTCAAATTAAGATTTTAGTATAGGATATCGCACAAAAAAGGTGTTTTATTCTTACCGAGTTCTTTTATTACGAGAATATAGAAGCATGATGCCTGCCCACTCGTTTGATGATGAGCCTATTGTGGATGAGGGTATTTTTGATAGCCCTGTAAATAGCCTGTGTAAAAATAATAGCGAGGGTTCCAAAATGAAGGGCCAAATCCATTGTCATAATCACCATAGCCATCATAACCCTGAGTAAATCCAGTATATCCGGGACTATAATCCGCATAATCAGGCGAGTCTTGAATTTGAACTGTATCACCTGCGCATCCACAGAGAATGGTACATAATGAAGCAATACACACAGCACAGCTTAGTTTTGTCATGATGATATCCTGCTCGAAGCTTATATCTTTGAGTTTAGACGAAAATGGCCAGATATCAAATTTATAGCACTTATAATGGTCATGTTGGTTTGCTGGTGGCAGTATGCAAAAAAGGCAAAGCTGAGCTTTTGAGTTACGCGTGTTTGAGCATTCTGATTTGGGTGGCCAGCTGGTCATAGCCAGCCTCAACATTTACGTAATTTCGTCTGCGCAAAAGAATAGACAAAGATCCGTCGTCTGAAGCTGTTTTGGTTTGCCAGACACTATTGAACTGCAATGATTTCAGACGTTTAAACTCTTTTTTTTGTGTGACAATGAAAAAATTACGATAATACTGGTGTTTGTTCACATGTAGTTTCCGTGCATCTTTTGCCAAATTTTGGCCTGGTAAATAATCATGTAGTGAAAAAGTTTCATTATTATGCACGGCAATAATTTTGCCTTTGGGGAGCAAACAAATAATTTGCTTTGCTAAGCGTTTGACAGCTGTGTGTGCCGCTTTGGAGTAAGGACCGTACATATTCAATGTTTTATAAATCCCTTGATCGGTAAAGATACGGTTGGGATCAAACTCGTAGGTTCGGTGATGCATGGAAAATTTGATATTTCTTTGTCCCGGATGTTTTAAAGTAAGCAGTGAGCCTCCTTTTTGTTTGATAAGGGTGCGCGCTGCTTCTAGAGCTGTGGTTTCATTTTGATGTACATGAATAAAAGCCTTACCTTTGCCATGTTTTTCTTGTATTACCATGACTTTGGTATTACCCACGTTTACGGGATACTGCGTTGCGAAACCTGTTGGGTTAGCTCCAAAAATAAACATTAACATGACTAATATGCGCATAAAGTAATTTATTAAATCATTTTGAGGCATCTTATTCTATCTGGACGTAAAAAACAAATGCGCGATATTTTGCGTATGATCTTTTGTTGATGTATCGTAACTCCCCACGTCATCCCGAGCGCAGCGAGGGATCTCCTGTCGTGTGGCA
>CAZVEH010000002.1:0-63140 GCA_964625775.1 uncultured Legionella sp.
ATTCAGGAAGAATTAGAAAAAAACTCCTGGTGCATATTTATAGATAATTGGGATGAAAATACAGGACCCAAATGGGTAGCAATAAATCGAATTTTTAATAGAGGAAATGGACTTCTTCTAATTACAACTCAACATCAATCTCCGTTTCATGAAAAAAATTGTTCGCTTGATTTAAGCAGAGGCTCAAATAAAGAGGCTGATTTGGCTGTGTATACGCATGAAAGCTGTATGTTAATAAATAAGATATTAGAGACATTAGAAGATAAAATGTCTTTAGGCTCTCAATCAGACTTAGAAAATTTAGCAAAAACATTAAATCATCTGCCTTTGGCATTGGCTCAAGCCGCTTGCTATATCTTATGGGAAAATAACGACAGACAAAGACAAGGCAGACCGCTTTTTACCTATAATGATTATCAAAATTTGCTTGAAACAGAGACTAATTTATTGCTAAAAGCATATGCTGCTGTGTTAACTGAAAATAGAGATTATGTTACCAGAGACGAAAAAAGTGAACATCCTGATTTTAGACGCTTAAAAACGCAAGAAGCCGCAGTAAGGTTATCTATTAAAAAAGCTATTGAAGGGCCAGACAATAAACCTCTTTTACAGTTGTTATGTTTTTGTGGGTTTATAGCAAGTGATGGCATTCCACAACAATTACTGAAAAATTATTTACAAGAAATTTTAGATGACCCAAGTATTGCGTTATCAGACGAAAAGTTTTACGAAATTATTGGTGCAGCTCAAAATTATTCATTGCTGCAATATGAAGGCAATATATCATCTATAGATAATCTTAATACTTTGCATATACATCGCGTCATTCAGAAGGTTTTGAGAGAAATCTTTCAAATTAGGGTAATACCGAATAGTACAGATTTGCTATTTGTAAAGGCAGTTCCGGCATTAGAAAAATTGCTCATTTCACAGAAAAATAATAGTAAATATAGTTTACCCATACGAAGAGAGTTTTTAAGCCATGGAAGGCAACTTTACGACCATATAATAGCTCTATTACCAATCGAATCTCTGCGTGAATGTGAATGGTATGGTCATTTACTCCTATTATTAGGGAAAACAGAAAATGTTTTGGTTCAATATAGCATAGCAGAAGAGCATTTGAAGGCGGCTTTAAATTTTCATGGTAAAACTTCATTAAAAGTTGTTGTTGTTAATATACACATGGTATTAGGTAATATACTAGCTGATACAGGAAGATGTGATGATGCTTTAAATGAATATAGGTTGGCAGAGGATATATGTAAAGAACTGTCTGATGAGGCAATCAGTATTTTTGATAGAAGCTATTATCTCTCTATGTGTTATCTAAATATCGGAGCAATATTTGCAGAAAGAAAGCAATTTGATGAAGCAAAAATTTATTTTGCTTCATCAATAGATTTATTTCCTTCCGATGACAA
The DNA here is from genome assembly GCA_964625775.1 of uncultured Legionella sp. Taxonomy (GTDB): domain Bacteria; phylum Pseudomonadota; class Gammaproteobacteria; order Legionellales; family Legionellaceae. The sequence continues at coordinate 1,425 of CAZVEH010000002.1, forward strand.
GGTAGAAGTTCCTCACGAAGATTTGGCGATGGCACACAATAATCTGGGACATGTTCTACTATGTCTGGGGGATGATAGGTGTGTCAATTCTCTGCGTAAATCATTAAGATTGTATGAATTAATTGGTGAAAAAACGGCACTAGGCTCAGTTCCTGATATTTTGGAGCCCCTAAATAATCTCGGAGAAGCATATCAAAAAATGGGCTTATATTTTGCAGCGCGTGATCAATATACAAAGGCTCGCCGGGTATACAAAGCACACTGCCCATCTAATGAGCTTCATCCTAAGTGGGCAGATACATTGCATAATTTAGGAGCGCTCTCATTAAAGTGTGGTGATAATTATAGAGATCGAGAATCCTATGAGGACGCGTACAATGATTATAACAAATCTTATAATATGAAGGTTTCTCTTTATAGTGGCAATCATGCGAGTATTGCCAAGACGTTAAAAGATTTGGGTATTTGCCAAGAGCGTTTACGTTTAAAAAATGATGCTGCTAAGAATACGTTTATCAAGGCTCGTGATATGTACCAAGTATTAAATAGTAAACAAGATCTAAAAATTTATGACGCTGATATAAAAGAACTTGATGTCATGATTAACAGTCTATCTCTTAAGGAAGAATTAACTAAACAAACAAGTTATAAAATGTAGCAGACTGCTCCTCAGTAATGAGGAGTGGTTACTCTCGACATTTTGACTAATTTTTTCGACCACATTAAGAGTCACTCTCGATTTCCGTAAGTTTTTGTTCAGTCATTTTCCATAATTTATCAAAATCACTTTGCTCAAGTTTGAGTACTTCAGCAGATACCTTTTTGAGTAAAGCATTCATTTGAATAATCAAAAGATTACAATGTTTATCAACTTTACTATCGCCCTTAGCCATATTTTCAAATGAATCGCTTGCTAAATAATTTAACCCAACACCCATCAATTGATTAATAATATTAGACATGGAATCATTCTGTTGAACGGATAATGATGTCAGTCTGTTGTATGTTGTTTGCGGCAAAGATATAGTAATTCTTGGCATGTAAATCCCCCTGTTTATCGTTCTAATTCTTTGGTTTTATTTGGATAAATATTTTTATTAACCTCGATATCCAGGTCATTATTGATGTTTTCTCGTTGGCGTTGTTTTTCAATAACCGGCTGGATTGAAATAGAGGTATATTTTTTATAAGTTTCTTGATGGGTTTTTAGATTTTCAGAAGATAAAACATCAAGAGAGGCCAATTTTTCATGATTTCTACTTTCTAATGCATGGGTCAATTCTTCCTTGTTATCGGTAACCAAGATCATGCCATGCACTGCTCTTGATATTTGGACATAAAAATTTTCCTGAGTGACCGCAAATCGGCGATAAGACTCCATTAAACCAATGCCATAAGGTGCATCTTTCCCTTGAACCTTATAATTAGTTAAGACAAACCCATAATCGATGTGTTTTAAAGGAGAACCATCCTTACTTAATACCGTTTCCAACCCATTCTTATCCTTAAAAACCAAATCCTTTTCTCGAATCTCACCTAAAATAGCGCAATCTCCATTTCGAACATTCTCTGATTTAAAATTTCTCGTCCATTGGATTTTATCCCCTACTCTAAGCTCAATCGGAGATTCTTTATAAACTTCGATAATTCTCTCAAAAGCCGAAGTGTGTGTTTTATATTGGGGCAAGCTCTTTAAGGGAAATAAAAGTGTGTTGCCATCTTTATCCATAAGCGGCAGTACATTATCTCGGCGATGAGTTTTGGTAATGCCATCAATCTTGTAATACTCACCCTGCTTGACACGATGCTGCCTAAAATCTTGATTAAATCGAAGCACATCATCTTTTTGATAATTGGCGGTAAAACGTAGTTGTATCGCTTCTAACTGTTTAGATTGCAACCTGTTTTGAGTAATAGGCGAATTTTTTAGGGCTCCCTCTTTAATCAAACCCTCTCTAATTCTCTGTGTGATTGCTTCACGATTCGCATGTGTAGGAGCAAAAAGTAGCGTTTGGTCACGAACTTCTTCTGATAAAGATAACCAATGATTAGCAATCCAATCTACCCTTTGTTCATGACTGGACAGCTCTTTTACTTCAATTTTATCTAATGCTTCACGTACTTCTCCTTTTGTGGCGTGGATAACGGCTTTTAAAAGATCTTTATTTTTTTGTCGGACGATTTCATCCATGACACTGGTTTTTAGATCATAATCTTGAGTTAGCCCAAAGATCCTACCGCAACTTATGCTTGGCAATTGCGCCCTATCTCCCACCAACACAAGCCTCGCCCCTACTCGCTCAATATGTTTAATAAGCTCATGTCCTTGCGAAGATGACAGCATAGAGGCCTCATCAACGATATAGAGCATTTTAGATAGCGAATTGCTTTTAGCTGCCTTCAACTCTTGGTGAACTATGGGGAATACATCTGACTCAATTCCTGCTTTAGTTTGTAATTCATGTGATGCCGAGCTTGCAACTGTAATCCCACGGGTAGAAAAGCCCTGCTCTTCAATGAGTAACCGTGCTTCGCTTAGCATGGTGGTCTTGGCAACCCCTGCATACCCTTGAACAGCAATAAATCTATCCTTGGTCGTCAATATGCAATTCATTGCCTCTTTTTGAGATGCAGTCATAGGATACGAAAGATCCTTAGCTCTTGTTTCTTGGAAGGCTGCGACTAGTTCCAGTTCACAAATTGGTTGTATAACACCCTTGTTTTGTTCGATTCTTGCAATGGATTCGGCTTCCATTGTTAAAAGCCAAGGTGTTGTGTAATAAGATTGATTGGTATCAGTACATTTAGCTCTATATAACTTTTGATCCTCTACCGATTTCGTAATGGAGCTTATGAGAGAGGCAAATGAAATGGGTTTATCACTAATTAGGCTATGTTTCAGACATTCAAACCTTAACTCTCTGTCACTAAAAACCGACGTTCTTTGGCTTAAAGTCTCAATCGCAACATTAACACAAGCAGCAGCTAGTTCGGACTCTTGAGGTGCCTTAGATAAACCGGCAATATATGCCATAAACTTTTCTTTTATATTAGAAGCCCAAGACTTTGGTGTATTAAGCGACATTGGATTTTGCATAAAATTATGTGCATCAAATCCAATGTCACCTGCACGTTTTTGCCAACGCTCTTGTAACTTCTCAAAATTATGTTCTTCTTTTCCTTGTCGTGTAAGAATGGCAGCCTTCGATGCGCCCTCGGCACTTACCCAACCTTTTTCATCCATAAACGCTTCAATTTCTTTCCTACGGCTCGAAAATTCTTGCAATACGTTGTCTGAGATCCCATCAATCTCAAACAATCCAGGCTTTTTAATGTCAAGCGAAAATCCCGCTTCTTTTAGGCTGTTTGCCAAGTGTTGCCGGTATAATAGTCCGCAGTAATGGGCATTGTTTTGAATTTGCTCAACCACACCATGTTGCCTTGATTTATCGCTTGCAAGAGATTTGGCTTTACCATCCCAAAAGGTCATATTCATGGTGACACAATGGGTATGAAGTGCGGGGTCGCCATTTCGAGAGCTAGGCTGTCTGAAACTAGCCACCAATAAGTTATTGGTTTTTTGGTAAGTAATTTTGTCGTTTACAGATAAACGGGTTTCAGCAAACTCTTTTTCAATAGTTGAAATTGCAAATTTCACCGCATTATCATGAAAACAGACAAGCGCTGGTGCCACTCCAAGTCCCACCAAAAGTGATACGGACTTTGGTGCAGAAAACGTCATATCGAATCCAGGACGATGTTCCCCCTTAAAATTCTTCAAAACTTGTCCGTCAGGCAAATGCCCTTTCAATAAATTTTCTAAATCCTTTGAGTCAATTTCACCTTCAAGACCTAAATATTCACGGCCACCACCTAACCAACAGGTAGAATTTGAATCTGATTGATAGTATTCAACAGCTCCTAAATAGTATTTAGATGCACTCGTAGCTGATTTTAATGGCTGGACACTTAACATATTTATAAATCCTTCAATCTAAATACTCACTAAAAAGCCCTTTCACGCTTGGAGCCAGTGAAGGAATAGGCGAAACAAGCGCGCCCTTCTCATCCAAGACACTTTCTAGATTGGTTTCATTTTCAGCAATATGACTTGCCACCTCATCAAATATTTGAATTTTTTTAACAGCCACATCAACATCTGGATTAAGCTGCACAACTAAGGCTTGTTGATTGATTTTCTCCAAAGCATCAAAATCAATAACACGCTCAATGAGTGGGTCAGAACAAGCTTTTCGCTCTATATAATCCATCTTAATGCGTGCAATAGGATGGTCTCCTATCACCCGTACATAACACTCCAAATCTTCCATCGTCATAATTTGACCGGCATCTACCGTTTTACGAGTAACACGTTGCGTTGAAATGGTATTCCCATCTCTTATAGAATCAGGGCCATAGGACTGGCTTTCACGAACTTCATCAACAAGTTGCTCGCCTAAATCATCAGACACCCACTTAGCTACCCTGCTTTTGGGGCTTCTGAAATATAAACTCGTATTCAACAAGTCAGTAATAGCATGTGCCTCATGATGGCCGTATAAGAACTCAAGCTGAGTTATTGATTGGATACCAATTGCTACACACCCTCCAAATTTACGAATATCTGCAACCGTGTCAGATAAGCCCTCAAGTCTTTGAAGACTGGCTGACTCATCCATAACAAGCCAGATACGTTTGTTGGTATTAGGTTTCAATGATTGAATTGCTTGCATCGCAAGCCCTAACCACAAAGAAATTAGAGGCTTAATTTCTTTGTGGTATTTCGAACGTGAGGTGATAAAAAGCCACCCCTTTTTTGGGGAATCAGACTCGGTGACTTGTTGGATCCATTCCTTGATAGAAAATTTGGATGCACCATTTTTATCAAGACCCTCTAAAAATCTTAGCGATTTCATGTAAGTTGCAAGCACTGACTTAATAGAAATAGCTGTCTTTTCAATCTCACGGCTCACAAGATTTTCAGATTCAGTCCCTTTTAATAAATCACGTAAATCTTCAAGTGTTGTGGTCAGCAATAATTGAAGCAATAAAATGGCGCTCTTATCATCTCGATTGCGTATTTTCCACATCATGCTCGTTAAAATAGTTCGTGCTGAATCCACCCAAAAAGGATCACTGCCTTGCACTGCTTTGGGAATCAAATAGGAAGCAAGACTCCCAAATTCCATTGGATTTGAACACTCACTCCATAAAGCCCAATTTGCACACGTTATCGATACTGGATTAAGCTCAACATCCGTTTCTTTATTAAAGAAATAGGGCTTGATGGTGCATTCCTTGTCGTAAATAATAGCAGGCTCCCCAAGCCTTCTAATTTCATCCAAAAGCCTCATCATGGCTTGGGTTTTCCCAGAACCAGTTGAGCCATGAAAGAAAAGACCTTGAAACTCAGACCGCTTTGGCATAGGAAAATCTGTTAAGAGATAGACATCCGAAATACCTCGCGCCCCACGTTTGATTGATTTTTTGAGCTGCATTGGATCTTTTGTAAATCGAGTACCAGAAATATGCTTATCAACGCTGTATTTCTCGCCTTTTTTAGTAAAAAACCTAATTACAAAGAAAACCACAACAATATAAATCATCGCACTTATAAAAAGTGCGATGATTAAATCGTGGGTTAACAACTTTTTAGAATGCGCCACTACTTGTTGTAAATTAGCACTTTTCAGAAAATAGCTCGAAGTGAACCCTCCCCTACTACCACGCCAAATGACATGATCTCCAAAACCTAGTTTATCCATTACCTTGGCATATAGTTGCAACCCACATGCAAGCAGTTGAAATCGTGAAGTGCACATAAGAATGGCACTCACAAGCCCGCAAAAGCCTGTGATGCCCCATATGAGAAAGCGATTACTTACCTGCACCATCATGCGCGTGTTGTATCCAAAAATCTGTCCGCCTCTTATAAACTGCTTACCTTGATTCATGTTTTTACCTTATGACGCTCGTTAAATGCCCTGACTCCTTCAAATAGAAACCCTGCTCCAACGCGTTCTAATTCGAAATTGATATAAAGTCTTATTAAAATCAGAGCAATAATTGCGGAACTAAATTGAGTGAACCGTAAGTCAAACAAAATCCAATCAAGTTGAAACGGGCTTAGTGAACCAATCTCGGTATATTTGGAGAAATTGAAAAATAGGGAAATGATGGCATAACAAAGGCAATAGACGACCAAATACGCGACACCTATGTTTCTACATTTTTGTTTGATAACAGCCTCACACTCAAGTTTTCCGTTCAACAACCGGGACAGCAACAGCGGTCGTCTTAATGCAAAACTTAAAACAATGCTGACAATGGCGCTATAAAACGCTGTTTTTATCGTCCAATATCCATTGATGAGTGGGTATAGTCCTAGTGTATGCAAACCAATTTGCAAACCGAGACTTAAGATAAATAGCCCCGCTGTTAACGCAGTCCATATGATAATAAGCCGCCCATACAAGCTATTTTTAGAAACAGGATTGGGCTCCATATTCAAAAGTTTTTTTGCATCTTCTTTTAATACCTCATTCAATCTTTGTTTTTCCATTTTCATTTCTCCTTGTGGTTACGAATCGGTTGATTTGCATTTTCTATAATCTGTGTAGCATCACTTTCAATTTGTTTGGCACTTTTAGCGTTAAGCTTTTTAAACGAGTCTAATGAAGGTTGGTTTATGGAAGAAAACTCGTTTTGCACCGCTCTTGCTTGGATCTCATTCTCCCCATCACGCAAGGTCTGGTGTACTTGTGAATGACGGCTAAGCTCCTGAGATTCGTGTTGATATCCCTTTAACATGTCTTTTTGGCTCACATCGAGCATACTCTCCACTTGATGTTGAACCGCGGTTTTCCCACCTTGAGAGTTTAAAAACTCTTGTGCCCACATTTTTTGTGTTGCAATGCTCATGTTATCTACTTTAAGCATGGTAGCCTCACCTCGTTCACCATAGTTTTGCATGACCCAGTTGTGGAAGGGTTGATTTAGGTTTGCATCGATAGAATCTGATGACTCTTTTGCGATACTTGCAGCTTTTTGATACTGCTCACCCCTTGTGTATTCACTGGTTGATTGATGAAGCAATGCATCCCCTTTTGAAAAATGTGCTGCAATTTGTTCTTGTTTACTCATGTTTTTCGTATCACTTACATCTAAGTGGTGGCTGGTTGCGGTTGAAATCATATGTTGATAAGCGTCATGGAACGCTTTACCTTCACTTGAGTTTTGAAATTCTTGCTGACTCACGTTATAAGATTGCCCTGCCCTGTAATTCACATGCCCTTGTGCAGATAGCCCAGTTAACATAGCAGCACCCTTCCCTGCCAACGAGTCATGGGTGTTGAATTGCACTCCAACAGCCGCTTCCATACCAATTTGGGCCGATTTATCGACATGTTTATTATGTTGGCTAATGCTATCTTGCATAACGCGCAAATCATGACCAATGCTATCGTTTGTGGTGTTTGAGACTCCAGAGCCCATTCGATAGTCATTACTATCCGTATCAGAAAACTGGCTAAGGGTATTGAGTCCTGATTGAAAATGGGAGTCCGCTGAGGTTCTTAAATGAGAGGCGGTAGCAAAAGATTGACTTGCACTTTGATGCAATGACTCGACGACCCTATCAGATCCATGAACACTAACGGCAGAATTTGATATAGCAGGCATCACATTAGCAATGTGAGAACCATCAGCCGCAATACTTGAAATCGCGCCATTTGGCATCTGTCGGCTACTCATGCCTTCAAAATGGGTTCTATTGGTATCAAACTTATGAGCATTCATGTTGTCATAATTCATATTCCAACCACTGTAAGATGCCAAAGACACATTACCTGTAGCGGCATTTTGTGCCTCTCCAACTGAAAGTGATTGCGCAATGCCACCAAAATGTTGTGCCGCGTTATTCAACACAAAGGACAACCCTTTGGTAATGTAATAAGCCAAAAATGGCACCGAAGCCGCTAAGGCACCTGCGGTATATGCAAAATTAGAATGATGATTAGAAAGAATATCGATATTAGAAAAGGTAATATTTACTTTTTCAATTTCAGACATGCTTATTGGGGCTTTGCCTGCTATAGATACAAAAAAATGAATAATCACAAACATGGGTGGCCAACTCCATAGATAGATTTGTGATTGTAAGAAATGAGTGTAGACATTCTGAGTGAGTGGTAAGAGTGCTAGCAATAAAATCAGTGGGAAAAGACAGATGGTAAGCATCCAAATCACGGTCATAAAATAAGGCAATCGAAAACCCGCTAGCCAAAAGGTATTCGCTTCTGCGATATGCATTTTTTGCATACTTACCGTATTGGTGTAGTTCATCAAAGCAGCGTCTGCGCCACTAAAAGCAAATGCATCTTTTGCCGCATCGCGGGTTGCGTTAATCAGTATATTTTGTGTGAGAATTTCTGCAGAATTTTTAGAGATACCCGTGTAATACTGATGAGCACTCTGTAATTTACCGCTAAATCTCCCTGTATCTGTTTTGCCATCTAAAGAGGCATTAAGGCGCTTTAATTCTCCGTCAACAAACCCCTTTAACCTCATGGGAAGATTTTTCGAGGCGTTGCCCTTACCACCAGCAGCATCTATACATGACATATTGCTACCATCATGTAATACCACCCGATAAATAGGCGATGGACTATCAAAATATAGCGACTTTAATTCACTTGAATTCACAAGCTCATTTGGCTTAATGCTATTACTGCCTAAAAGTTTGGCAGTGAAAACACACTGCCTTAGATAAGCGCTCATGTCAAAAAGCAGATTAGGATTAGAGGATAGATTTGCAGATGTAGAAGCCAAAAACACCCTTGATCCAAAAATCATTCCCGATTTCACATAATCTAAATCATCTACCGTATGAAATAGATGTTGAAATGTCATCGTTATGCCATTGCCCATAGTACTGATGATAGATGCAGGCAGCGCGAGTCCAATAGGCACATGATCAACAACCATAGCAGATTGTGCCGAATATGGGTGCTGCATATCCAAAATTGCCACAGGAACTTTAATCCCGAGTAACACATAGGTAACAAAAAAACCTGTGACTAGATATCTTGTAATAGCCTCAAATTTTTTACCCACAATATACTGATAGGCTGTCACCAAAACTGCAAATGTACTTACAATGCTGACAGCAGAACCAAAAGTTCCTTCGTTTAAAATGCCAACAACAGCATCAAGAGCCTCCTTAAAAAACTCACTATTTAAAGGGGTATAGATGGTCAAAATACTCATGGTACTTCTCCGTGATAAGCAGATCTTAGCATTGGGTTTAAAGCACTCAGCGCTTGCTTTACGTTGTTTTGTACAAGTTGATTGGTATTAAGGGCTGCATTAAACCGCTCGCGGCTCTCTGCACTAAAATTATCTACAAACATTTGAGCTGTCTGAATGCTTTTAAATAGCTTCTCTTCGTTGTGACTTCCAATGTCTTTGGACAGGAGTGCTGCGTGAATAGTCTGCAATGAGTTCGACAAATATTGTGCTAATAAGTCAGTCGCAATTGTTTGTGATAACTCATAGGCGCTTTGAATTCCAATGTTTTGAGAAGCCGACGCGCTAATTAGATTAAATACAGGGGCTTCTACCATCTCCATAAGGCCCCTATCTTCTGGATCGAGTGCACTGCCTTGTTTGATGTGATTGTAGACTCGCTCCAGAATAATTTGAACTTTGTTCACCAATGCATCGTTCATGCCAATGGTATGGGTTTTTTCAGCGTCAATAACCAAGCAATCCTCGTTTTTGCATTGATAGCTTGGGATTTCACCACCATAAAGCATGGCTTTAATAAAATTTTGATTATTAGCAAGCGATGGATAAGCTTGAAGCGCTCCTTTTTTATCAAAAATAATAGTGCCAGAAATTGACATGTATAATTCTTTTAAAGCTTTGTTATCACCTTGCATGAAGCGATTTTTCTTAAGCACATCCCATACCACATTTGTATCAACCAATACTTGGTCTTTATATTCCGGGTTAGATTTGGCTTCATTCATTCTCTTCTCAATTTCGCCACCCGTAGAGCATTTTTGACGTGCCTCAGCCCAATCGCTAAAAGCACCATTGTTTTTTCCTAAATCCTCGCAAATTCTTTGATGTGCCGCACGATTTTTAGGCCAAACAGCCGCAGATGCCACCTCACCAAGTTCGCAAGAATTAAGGTTGTTATTGTTTAAATCCGCAGCTAACTTCTGAGAAAACTGCAATGCATGCCCCATTTCAGGAAGTTCAGTTTCCAACGCAAGATTAAGTGCATATCCGCCTGAGCTCGATAAAATCGACTGCATAAATTTAACGATTTGATCCCCCGAAATGTATGAAAACCCACCTGCATATAAATCAATACCAGCACATCCAGACCGAAACCCCGGCGCATCGACATGTATGACTTGGATATTTTGAGGCTGACTTCGTGCATAAATAGAGCCAATGGATGCAAAGCCTGCAGCTTGTGACTCAAAAGAATGACTTCCTGTCACATTTGAAGAAAACCCGAGGTTATCAAAAAAATGGTTTAAATCATTTGCGATAGCAGAGCTTTTCGCCTCCAAATTAGCCGCAAAACTCATAGATACGGACGCACTTAGCACTGAGACAACCAATGCTATAAGGCTTCGTTTAAGCATGAAACCGCTCCTCAATATGGTCTAATAACTTGTCTACCCTTTGAGATAACTCATAAGGCTCAGCATCACCAAACAACACGGCATAAGCCTCATTTGTATGTTTGTTTACCAAAAAAAGCGCTGGAACTGTTGGCTTATAATTTCCGTCAACATAAAAGGTTTTAAAAATTTCTGGAGTTAGAGGTTGATTTGGAAATTCAGGTATTGGGCTGCCATCAAAACCATAAGCCTTAACTTTTACGTAATAGGTATCAGCAAAGCTCTTTAGGATAGGCGCGAATTTTTGACAATGTGGGCAAGTTGCTTTGTATATGAAAACGAAATAATAGTTCTCTGAAAGCATTTTTTCCTTTTTGTTCAGAGCTTGATGCGGCTTAATTTTCATCTCTCGCATTTTTGCAATTTCTTGGATAGCCTCTAATGCGGGATTGGCCATACAAGGCAAAACCAAAATGATTGATATTATAAATACAGCTAGTTTTCTCACTCTAAAGCCCCTTGTAGGTATAACGTTTATAATCTGTAGCCAAATCCAAAAACCGTTCTTTAAGCTCGTTTGTTGAGACAAACCCATACGATAGCGCTGTCATTTTTTGAGTTTTTAAATTCACGAGAAACAAAGCCGGCATATAGCGTGACACAAGATTTATTTTATTTTGTATGAGACTTAAGGGTATTTTTCTTTGATTCGGCAACCCTTGTATAAGCACGCCATCTGTTGAAACACAAATAGTCTCAAAATGTGACTCATCCACAAATGACATAAAATGATGGGAAAATTTCTTTGATATCGGATTGTGGCCCTCATAAAATAAAATCAATCCGTAAAGCTTTGCTCCAATTTTGATAGCTTTTTGAATCAAGTCTGATGTCATATCATTTCGAACCGCAATTGCTGAGTTATCCGTCGGGAAATTGAGCCTGTGATCAAGTTCTGGGTGTAAAAGCAGTGCTTCTTGCCAAAACCGTACAAATTCTTGGTTTCGCGTGGCATAAAATTGCTGTGCTTTCATATAGTCATAAGTTGCTTCAAGAGATGGTTCAAGCAAGGCCCGGGCTAACTTATTTTTTGTTTGGAGCCTAAGCCCCATCAGCTTGTCATATGGACTTTGCGGCGTGCTTCCTGATTTTTTTGGCTTTGTCTTCTTCTTACTTTCTTCAATGCTATACCAATGAAATCCATGAGGCGCTGGTGTATCTATGGTTGCCAAAACTTTTAAGGGGCTTAAAAAGCCTGCCAGAATTATAATTATTGAAAGCAGGTAATTATTCATTTTGTCACCCTTTCTTTAACACGCTTTATCATTTCATCAGGGTTCATATTAGGATTCGTTATCAAAATCCCTGCATCACTATTGGGCTCTCCCTTTTGCTTATATCCATTGGGATAAATAGGTTTGACGAACTCTATTTCTTTGAAATCAAGCGCCGTCAACTCATCAACACTCATGCCCGAACACGTAGGAGATTCGGCCGTTCCAAGCACATCAGGACTCACTTGCTTTAGCCTGCCTTCTTGTAAAATGCGCGAGATCTTAGAGTCGAATACGCAATAGGTGCGCTTGTATTCCAGACATAGCCCAAGTTCTTTCTTAGCACAAAACCTACCTAAGTAATGGTCAAGATAATTTTGTTTAGCCATCCCTAAATCTCTATCCTCCTCTGAGCAATGGGCAAGATTAAGTGCCTTGCCCCAGCCTTTGCTTGAGCAGCAATCAATAAAATTGAGTGGCAGCGCTTTGCATTGCACAACACGTCCTTTGAAAATGCTCGCTTGGGTTTTTTGAAAATCTTCTGCAGCTGCACCCAATACTGCAAGTTTTGAAATATTGTCAGCAAATGAGTCATTTTCACTCGGGGTTCTTGGGCTACAAGTTCCATCTGCACAAAAAACTTTTTTGATACACGGAATACTTTGCTTACATATCGTGTCGGAGCAGCTATAGGACTGTTTGTATTCAATACAAATGCCGTCTTGAAACTGATTGCAGGATGAACTCACTTGCAAGCACCCTTTGGATTTTTGACTTTCGCAGTTATCCGCATTCGAATAACTGCAAGCATAAGTTTGTCGCTCTTCCCAGCAGTCCCTAGTCACATCTAGACCGTTCATCGTGCGTGTTGCATTAGGAATCAAACAGATTTTGTCTTTTAAATGGCAAAGGCCTAGATTGGTATTAGTACAACTATCCTCCCATTTATCACTTGCCTCATATAAACCTGATTCCAAATCAACATCAAATGAGATCTGTATGGGGTAATCACGTTTGAAACTCTTGCCGACCCATAATGAAAAGGTCCCTTCACAATTTGGTAATCGACTGATATTGACCCAAGTCGCCCAATCTCGGTTGTTTCTAATCGAGACGTGATACATATTGATATGATGACATCCATGCTCAAATCTAATTGGTTGGCTAACACGCGTATAAATCGTATTTCTACCCCAACCCTGCATTAAATTAACATCAATTGAGCCTTTCCAATTTTTATGAACCATCACCTCAACATCAATATGCATTGTTCGATGCTCTTTATCGACATTCACAATGCGCTTTCTAATACAGTCCTTATCCGGCAATGATTTTGAAACAAGACAGGTCTCAAAATGAGTGACATTCTCGCAAGTCTTAGGGGTGTTTTCGCAATCACCACCCTGGGAGAACAGTTTATCGCTTTGTTCTTCAATAGATTTGGCATAAGCAATTGCAGGATTTTGGTCGTTTTTCTCAAAATGATGCCCACTCGCCTCTGTTAGAATAATTTTGCTTGTCTCGTCCTCTTGCACGCGAGAAAGCGCTCTTTCTTTCAAGTCAGTTCTTTCTGCTTCAATACCTTTGTAAAGCTGAGCCTCTGATGGGTTTTGAGTGTAATTCTTGAAATGTTGCTCAGGCTTAAATTCTCGCATGGCATTCAAAGGTTGATCTTTGAGCTGACTTAAGTCTTTTTTATATTGCGAAAAGGCCTCATCGATGCTTTGAGCAATCAATACTTGCGTAAGCAAAATCATGACAATACCTACAAATACTTTTTTAGACATGATGTTTATCCAAGATTTTTTGTGCCACTCCACCTAGCTCACCTTTTTGTGCAATAAGTCTTAATGAATCAGCAATCTTACTGTTGCCATAAACCACATCAAATTTTTGTGAAGCACAGGACGTATGAGGCAAGCAATTGCTCGATCTTTCAACCACAACCAAAGCCGGAACTTTTTCGATATGGAGCTCTTGAAACCAAAATGGATCGATAGAGATCCCTTCAAAATTGAAGTTTTCTTTCGATGCTTTTTTATTGAGCTTATAGAACGTATCAACAGTTTTTTTAAAGTCGTCCTCTTTTAATCCTTTGATAATGAGCGGAATACCGTAATGAGATGCCTCATCGGCAAGACTGAATAGAAGATTTTTTGGCATAGAAAAAGAGACAAACAGCATTGTATCTACAAGCATACCGTTCTTGTTTTGAGACATGCGTTCTTGAGTCTTTAATTGCTCAATAAGCGATTGATGCTCTGTGCGCAGAGATTCTGAGTGCTGTTTAAGCTTTGCAAAGTCTTGGTCTTTGATTTGTGATTGCAACACCTCGGCTTGGGCTTTTGTTGCATTCAAAAAATCATTGGTATTTGCATGCACTAAGAAACTTGCCAACATTAGAATAAACCCCGTTTTGTACATTGATACGCCCCTATTTGTTATAAAAAACAACAATTTCTTTTCTTCCACACTAAAAACCCGAAATTGTCACCATCTTTAGGGTTCACGTGCCCTGCTTCAAAGGTCACAACCGATTTACCAAACGGGTAACAATGACGCGCATCAGGAATAGTATTCACAAGCTCGTAGCGATAACGACTTTTAGGCATAATTGCAGAGTACTTGGTCTTGCATATGGCTGGATTTTGCGGTGTGTACTCGCCAATAGAGTCTTTGATAGCGCCCAATCGATGTAATTTAAAATCGGTACGCTCGACCAACAATACCGCGGCTTGCAAAGGACTTGCTTGATGCGCCACAAACCCTGTCAATGGATAGGTAGACCCTTGAGATCCTTGGCACCAAAAAAGCTTGTCGATAGCGGTTGCGGCAAGAGTTGTGGTTGCATCCAATGCGCACGATGCTCTTGCAATAGGGCTTGAAAATAAAACGGCTTCTGGATTTTCAATAAAAGACAGCTCCGAGTCATTCCACTGAGGATCAAGTTCTGAAAGATAGGCAACGTCAAAGTCTTCTTTTTCAAAGCAACCTTCACTCATTAGAATCTGCAACCAATATATCAAGGGATATTTATACCAATGCACATAGTAAAAAGCGTTCCTGCCATCCACATCTGAAAAATTACTGCCCCCTAAAGATTGATTTTTAATAGGGAGCTTTATACCAAGATTGACCATGCAATAAGGATTTTTAGTCACATCTACGATAGCTGTAGGTTCCCAATAGCCAATGGTAATGCCCTCTCTTTCCCCAAATTCGGCATGACAAGCACATACAGGACTTTTAGGGTTGGCAGTATCAGGATAGCTAGATTTCACAATACGAGATTTTCCAACCGTTAAAGGAAATAAGCAGTTCCAACACACGTCTGTAATAGGGTTAATGAAATGACCCTTGCAAGAAGACGCTTCAACAAAATTTGTAAAAACACAGCTGAGGACGGTGAATAGCAATATGATTTTACGCATCTCCCACCCCTATTTCTTGAATTTTCCATTGTTTCTTATCTTGGGCAACCACTGCTGGCACATGCTCAAGATGGTAATAACGGCTTAATTTGCCGCCCATATCAAAATAAATGCGCCCAATATTTTCAGATGCCTCTTTAATATCCCCTTTCGTTAAAATGAATTTCACCAGCTCATAATCTTTGTAATGCTTTTTAACCCAGGCTCTTTGCTCTTTGTCATCCGCATCAAAAAAGAAAAGTGTTTTTCGATAAGTCACATAATCAAAGGGGTTGATGTAGACCCCTTTTTTGGCGATTAATTGTCCGTCAGGCGTCGTGATGTCTTCATTGACCATAACCTCAGGATTTACGTAATAGGTTTTTGGATCTCTTGTTGTTGTTAATTGAACAGGCTTTGGTCTTATAATGCGCTTAGTCATATCTTCTTGCAGCGCTTTCTCTAGCTTGTCTAAACTTCCCTCTGATTTCATATGATTTAAACGCGCCAAGATAACCTCTCGAATATCATGTTCTTGGACATCGAAAATCTTCCCGTTATTACCCAAATCCAATGCCATGATTGATTGCGATATAAAAATAGCCGCTAAAGAAATGAGCGATTTATTTGTCATTGCGCACCTCGCTCAATGTCTTTTTAATAACGTTTGATGTGATATCAAACGTATTTTGTGACACAAATACTTGTGCATTGATAACCGTGACCTTGTGCGCTTTTGCATACTCTTCTATTGCATAAGGCAATTGTCGACTGAATTTCTTCATAAGAGCTGCTTGGCTTGAGGGCGCAAGGCTCGTTTTAGAGAGCATGACAGCCGTTACTTCAACCGCACGCTTTACATCAACTGCCACAAGTTTTTTATCGCACAGACTCTTAACACTTAAAATCAGTGCGATTGTGCCAAGCAAAAGACCTGCGTAATCATGAAGTTTCATGCTTTTCTCCATAATGTATGCGAGCCACTTGGGTAATGGCGTCCGTATAAGACATGCCAGACTCAACGCGCCTTTTCACAGCTTCATAGTCCTCTCCTGCAGAAGAAAGCATTACTAGGGTATAGGGGTCGACAAACAGTCGATGAACTGACGAAATATCGTTGGTTTTAAACAACACTTGTGAGAATCCTGCATGTTTCGCTTTTGGAAAATTACCCAAAAGGCTCATCTCTAAAGGATTAAAGGTGTTATGCATTTTTTGATGCTCAAGGAGTGAAGCCTGGTCTTGTAGAAACACGAACTTCATGGCCGAGTTCTCCCAAGCAGGTTTTGCTGCATCAAACGCATAATAGTCTTGGACACCTTGAGTCAAAGTAACAAAAGACGCGTTGTGCTTTCGCCCAGTTCTGAAGCCCTCAATCACATAATTAGAGGCAATCGGATCGTCACTGAAAAATGACCAAGCCTCATCAATCGCGCACATTTTCTGTTTAGAACGAGGCGAATCAAACATACGTTTTTTATATTGGGCCAATATCAATAACAGCACAGGGGCTCGGATACTTTTGTGTTCTTTAATCGCTCTTAAATCCGTCACAATAAAGCGCGCATCAGGGGATAGCTTAGATTTTGCATTGAAGGGCTTGCCATGTTCTGCGTTCACACAAAATGGTTCTAAGTTTTTTGCAATGATTTTGGCGCTTGGAAATGATTCTTTATCTAGTTGATATAGGTTTAATAATGCGCTTTTCACATCATCTACGAGAGTTTCAACACCCCTTACCTCAAAAGCATCAAGAATGGCACGTCTTATCGTACCTTTGTCATCATCACTAGCGCCAGATGGACAAGATAGGAGCGAATACAAATCCGTGATAAATCCAATATCATGAGCAATATCTTCAACATACGTAAATGGGTTCATAGCAAGGTTTTCATATTCCAGATAAACCCCACCCAAGACCTCACAAAGCTTTTGATAGCTGCCGCCAACATCAACAATAAAAACATCGCCATTATTGAAAAGGATATTAAGCATCAGCATCTGAATGAAGAAGCTTTTACCAGAACCAGCAGTGCCACAGATGGCAATATTATAGTTAGTCCCTAGTACATCTGAAAAAGGGTCAATTAGTGCGAACTGGTCTCTTAGCGTTGGTAATAATATGCCTCGCCCAACGCCTGCCCAATCTGAAATCAATGGCATGTATTGCACTGCATTCCATGACGAGATATGCCACATCATGGTTGGGAGACTAAAATCCTTGTCTAGGTTTCCAGTAAATAGAAAAGGCATGCTACTTAGCAAATAAGGTACTTGTCCTCTAGAGACACTGGAGATTTTAATGTTGTTATAGGAAAAGGTAGTGCGCGCTGCCTCTACATCGTTTTCGCGCTCTTCTGGCCTTGAAAACAATATAAGGTTATACAACATACGCACTGAGCCTACTTTTTGTGAGTCTAGTTCGTTTCTAAAAGTCCTCCAAGTTTGAGCTTGAGTTCCAGTATTAGCGACTTGCACCTCATAGTCTGTCCCCATTTTTTTGCTCAAACTTCTTGTCTTGCGGTTAGCCTTATTTGACGCACGACTCACCTCATCAACCTTATAGGTCACTGAAATAATATGGTCGCAAGGGATGCTTTGAGAGGGATAAAACACATTGACCGAATTATTTGCATTATTGGAGAATTGAAATTCATCAGGCAATTTATCAATCGTGAGCACCGACACTGCGGTTTCAAATGATTGTCGATTAGCGCTCGTGCCTCTAATGATTAAGTGGTTTCGAAAATCTTCCAAATCAAAATCTGACTTTAGAATTTGGTCTTTCAAAAGCACACGCTTATCAAAATCCACTGGATATGGAATCGTTGTATCGGGACAATGGTTGAAATAAAAACTCATTAACCCTAAAAATGTGTTGGCATCTCCAAGCTTAAACCCGATTTTAAGTGCTCGAAGGGATGCTTCAAATGCCACTCTAAATTGCGCAAATTTAGGCTTTAGTACAGCCTCCCCTTTTTTTATACAATCAATAACGATAAAACATTGGGTATGAGTCAACCTTGGCTTGGTGGTGTCATTGGTTTTAAATCCATTTTTTGCAGCCGTTTGATAAAACTCGCGAAGATAAGTCCCAAGACGGGCCAGACTTGGTATCCCTTCGCTTTTAAACTGACGCGCAAAATTATCAATGTCGTAGCTTACTTGGTTATGCTTTACAAAAATCACTTGCATGGTGAACTCGTGAGTAATGTTTGAGCGCAAAATTGTATCTAGGTTCTCAGCTAGTTTTTCGTTGCCAGCTGTAAACGGAAGGACTTGATAGATAAGACCCGCATTGGTCTTGTTTAAAAATAGATTGGTTTCCTCATCAAAATATTGATAGGGTAGGTTTTTTTGGGTAAATGATGGGTATTTATAATCTAAAGGATTATAAGAACGGTTAGAGTTTTGCTCTTGTTCTTCTAAAAACTCATCAAAGAGTGCACGAGTATCCAAACACCATTCTTTTACTTTTTCCAACATGATTTTCCTCCTTTACAACGATTTTCTTGATTCGCACTTTTCGCATCCAAAACAAAATCTCGATTATGGGTAAAATGCTTTTCCCGAACCATTTTGTCTACCATCTCCATACTCTGGCAGCCGCCTCTTTCAACAAAAGGACAGCGCGCGTCCTTACCGTCAAATACGGATTTCATACACCCAGAAGTCAAAAAGACACTTAAAATAACGACCCACCTTAGATTCACGACTACCCTCCTGCTACGCTTGAAAATAACGGACTTGCTTGCTGAGTTTGACTTGCAAACTCACCCTCTGCCCCCGATAGATCTGTTTTTAAATCGGCTGTTCCTTGTTGCGAATTAGCATTAATTGCCTCAAGCGATGTATAGGTTGTAGTCGTAGTTGATGGTTTATCTTCATTCTGAGAATGTTCGCTTTCACCAAAGTTTTGATGCGCTTTGTCTATCCAAAATCCCTTTGTGAAAAGAACTGTGATCCGACGTCCAGCACGTGCCACGACCAATGGGTGATAGATTTCTGCTATTTTCATAATGTAATCGGCAAGCTTAGTGGCAGGTGTTGCCATCGCGGCCCCTCCAGCCGTGCGCACCATATTGCTTGGTGAGAACGTCATGATTGAGCCGTTAGAGTTAATCGATTGTGCAGAGCCCCAGTTTTGAAGCCCCGTACCAATGCCCACCAAAGCACCCGCTGCTGCCGTGTAAGTCAACAAGGGCTTAGTTTTGAGGATGGCCGTACCCCTGACATCTTGCATAGCATCTAGGTCATACACAGCACCAAAGACCTTTTGCTCAAGATTAATGCGTCTTGTAGCACACGAAATGACCTCGGGACGCATAACAATCGTTTCTGCCGATAGGTCACCATAGTAGGATGCGATTACCTTACATCCATCCAAATGAGAGGGTTTGTCATTTGGCATAATACCGTGGGAGCTTAGACGAATAAGTGCTGTCCCTTGGTTTTTGCTTCCGTTAATCCCCGCATCTCCAGTGGCTCCTGACTCCATATAGCCTTCTACAATGGTGCCGGCCCATACGTAATTTTCAGGAGTTCTTATTTCATCAACTGGTTTTCTTGAATTAAACCGGATGGTTTCAAAATTCCTGGATTCAAAATAAGCCTTTTCTTCTGGCTGGGACTTGGTGCTATTTGCCGCATTCATTGCAAAGGTCACTTGCAACTGCTCAGTTATCTTTTTATTGTCCTCTTCTAGTTGCGAAATCTTTGTCTGCATTTCTTTGAAAAGGTCTTCATGAGCATTTAACGCTTCTTTTTCTTTTTGCGATTCAATTGAAGTTTCTTTTTGTAAATCCTCATGCACTTTGAGTGTGTCTTTGACTTGATTGAGCTCATGTTGTTGCTTTTCAATAAGCGCTTCATCAGTGTTTTGATTAAATTTCGCATTGAAGACCGAGTCGAATCCGCCCTCTTCTTGATGGATCACTTTTAAGGTTTCATGCGTTGAATAAAGATAATAACCAAAAGCAGTACCCAAGATACTCACAAGAATTCCTAAATGCTTAAGCTGTTCTTTATAGGCTTTGTTGTTTGTGTTTGGGCTCTTTTGCTTATTGAGCTTTCTCATACGCCTTTTAAGCTTTATCAGACACTTGATTTTGAGGCGCTTAATATTAATCATTATTGTACAACCCATATAGATATGCGATTTGCTTAGGCTTTAGTGTTTCGGTGCTTAACTCCAAAAAATCTGCATTTTGTTGATTAAATAATGAGGTTTTGAGGGCTATTTCATCGCGACCTTTGTTCTCAAGTCGACAAACATAGGCGGTTTTATCAGCGCTTTTAAATTGTTTGTCACAAAAGACTCGAATGCTTTTTTTAACGTAAAATGCTCTTGGTTTTATTTTTTCATTGACATAATCATGCGGGATAACGCCCTCTTTGAGCTCTGATATCACATCTTCCGACAGCACCACATCCTCTACTTTTGTAGAGACAAAGATTTTGGTTTTGGGGTTTCGCATCACTAGTTTGTAAGTCTTGCCATCGGATGCGTCAGCATTTGCGGTAACTGAAAAATGATGGTCTTTATCTGTTGTGAAAAATACGGTCAGTGGCGCGTCATATAAAGGCTTTAAATAAATGGAGCCTTCGCGGCTTTGTGTATCATTGATATCACTTTTATCAACTACAAACGTGTTTTGGGGAAGACTTACTTTGACAATCTTCTCGCCTTCCACATAAATACGATTAAAATTAATCTTGGATAAAGCAAGATGAAATTGTTCACCCTCCGCATAGGACAACGCTTTGGGCAAATCACCCGCATAAGCATTGGATATCAAAAGAGATATCACTATTGATAATGGTACATTTTTACTCTTTTTCATCTTTAACCTCTTTCATAGACAACATTGAAATCAAACCTGATTTATAGGTATAAGTAAGCTCATAAGTCTTGACTGCATCAGGTAGAGCTATACCGTGGCTTGCTTGTGCAAGTTTTCCATGAACCTTTGCTTTTTTATGAGGAATATCAAGTGCTATGCCTTCCACATAAAACACAGAAGCTATGTCCTTATCGACAATAGTTTTTTGCTCATCTTTTAATAGATTCTTTAAGGATTCCATGTGACTCACTTCTACCAACATCAAAAGTGCATCAAAACGTGATTCAACCGTATCTTTGTTATACGTCAGCCTTAAATCTACGACACGCTCTGCTATATCCCTGATATAGTTTGGAGACATGTACTTTTGGCTGATTTGGTATTGGCCGCTTGAACACATGGGCAACCAATGTGTTTCTTTGTGTAAAACCACATAAAAGCAAAGTGTTGTTAAAACCAATGCAATTAAGCTTGAAGAAGCTGCCCAAATGAGGGCCAATCTCAAAATAAGTCTGTTTTTAGCAATGGTGTTGTCTCTAAATCTTGTATCCACTTTTTACCTCACATATACGCGGTGCGCTGAATCTGGAAACGCCCGGAATATCAATCCTGTTAAACCATTTGGCAAAGACCAATAAAGCATTAAAAGCAGTGTGCGCATCACAAGCCCTCCAAACTTGTGATGCATGAAAAAACTAAGCACAGCACCTATCATAAAAAGCTCAGGAACATGGCCTATTAACATGCCAAGAACAGTCAAAGAGAAGACCGGCAACCCTGTAGCCACAGGAATACCTGCAATCTTTGGCTCATCTGACAATAGAAACGTTTTATAGTTTCTGTTCATCATTTCAACGCATAATGAGTAAAAGCCATTAATGCAGGCAGTGCTGCAAAAGTTGCGTAACTTTTGGTCTTATGAAACATGTAAGCTACTGACAGTCCTTCTGCGACAAATAGGATGTATTCCACATCAGAACCTGCGCCAAATGTCGCGTGAACATCACTCTTAAGTCCTGCAAGATGATTAACACCGGCACCGTCTGCCAAACACTCGCCTGCTACAAACCCAAGCCCTATTGCTGATAAAGCCTTAAATGCACCTAATGATGCATTGAGGCTTAATTCGTTTAATTTATTTTTGAATTTCATAACTTCCCCTTTTTTTGAGTAAAAAAATCCCGTAAACCATAAATTTGGTTTAAATTTATTCGATTGCTGTTTGGTTATTTATTTATATTTTCGAAAAGAAGACTCATCCATCCATGGTGCCCCCTTTTACCTCTTTGAAAGCATTTTCACTTTTGTATTGAGAAGCCTTATCAGAATTTTTTGATAAATTAGTATCGGCCTTTTTTAAAGCATCATATGCCGCGAATGGTTGGAAATAGTTAACGCTCGCATCTGTCCATGCATAAACTGAACCTGCCAGGCTACCTAATACTAAAACCGATACTAATTTCTTCATTTGACAGCCCTCCTCTATTACTTCTTAAAAAAACCAACTAACGCTTTTACTAATCCTGCTTCCAAAACTGGTTTTGCATCTTTAAACGACAAATTCACCTTTTCTGCTTTGGAAATAATTCTTGTTTGATACCGTTCATACTGACTTTGACGAGAAGACACTTGCTTTAGCCGTGAATTAGTCCCTTGAACTAAAGACGCTCTATGCTCTTCTGAAACGGTAATGCCTTTCCCAACGCGCTCACTGATCTGTATCTCTGTCACCATTGTGTATTTAACATCTTTAATCAGAGCATCTGCTGCCATACCTGCTAAACCACCTGTAAGTCCTCCGGCAATCATCGCAGTAGAGTTTTGGGCTAAAGAACCGATAGCAACACCTGCAGCCCCTCCTCCTAAAGCACTACCAAAACCACCCATGGTGGTTTCTTCAGATTTACTAATTTTGCCAAGCTTCATTACCTTGGCATCTAATAAATAATGCGCATTGCCTGGGTTTTTATAGACAACATAACCCTTTTCTCTAAAGGCACTTGTGAGCTTTCTATTAATATCAATATCCTGATCGGTTGTATTTTCGATAGATACGTAAATAGACTTCTCTTTCGCTGAAACCGGCGCTAAAAAGATAGGTTTAAAATTGGTTTCAGCTTCTAATGATCGATGCTCAATCATAGTTTGTGTTGCAGCACATGCCGTGATTAACGCGATAGACACGCTCAGCATCGATAATTTTGCTACTTTTCCTATTATTGTTATTTTCATGTCCCTTTCTCCTCTCTAACCTTATTGGTTCACAAACGGTGTAACACCTTTATTGCTCGCTTTTAGAAATAAAGCCTCCCGAAATCTAGTGGATTTAGGATCACGGCCCAATAGTTCTTCCCGAACAATATTCACTGATTCTGGTGCTTCAATTCCAATCCGCACTTGTTTACCTTTCACCCCTAAAATTTTGATATTCATATCACTGCCCATTAGAAATTTTTCACCGATTTTTCTTGTTAATACCAACATTTATTTATCTCCTTTTTGATTGTTAATTTCTCTAATTTTTTCTTTCTCTATATCAATACTCACTAAATCCCCGGTGTTCTTTGCAAGCTGGCCAAGATAATAAAGCTCATCGCTGAACAACTTCTGAGACTTGTATGCTTTGACTAGCCCTTCATGACACTGATATAAAACTTTTGCTATTTGCTCTTGTGTTAATTGTTGTTCATTTGGATCTATATTCATTACTAGCTCCTAAGTTTTTGTTTGATTTCCCTTAAATAAAATGCAGCCACTTCTTTGTTTGCTTTCTTAACCAGCATCAAATTGTCTTTTACTTTTGGCAATTGATGACCTTGTTTGACCAAAAAACATACTTCCCTGTATATTTTTTCAAAAATCTCATATGCACTTTTTTCATTTCGTATTTCTAAAAAATCATTAGGCAATTCAGATGCAATATATTGAATAACCGGATGACTCTACGAGCTTGTTGTTAGATAAGCTCTATTCTTAATTTCTTGGTATGCTTCAACTGCTGTTGGCAGTTTTAAGTTTTCATAAAAACCAACGCACAAGGCTTTGAACTGCAAACAATTAGGTGGAAACTCAGCAAATTTTGCATTGTTTGTTAAGTCTCTTAATCTTTCCATGCCACTCTCCAGTGCTCTTGGTGTTAAATCTTTTAATGTCTCAAACCATGTGCCGTCGTCTTTTATCCCAAACCTACTAATAAATAGCTGTCCGTAAATTTGAGACATCTTGATCCAAAGCCAGGCCATATGCTCCTTCGATACAATCCCTTTCAATCTTGCTTCGCTGTAACTGTCTGCCATCTGGTGATATTGCGTTTTGATTGGCTTGGATAACATCTGCAAGGGTTGGTTTTGATTTACTCTGCTTATTGGAATAACACTCATCACGCTCCCTCCTAGACTCTTTTTGTTGAATTGCTTTTTGTGCCCGCATTAAATCTTGCTCTAGCCAGTTGAGATACACCGGGTTGTAATCAACCCATTTAGTGCCTTTGGCTTGGTTGTAGCTGATAAATTTTCTGATTTGAGCCTCATCACTGACCGAAGTAAGTCCCCTGCTCTTAGCCATTTCAATGGTTTTTGCACAGGGATAAAAATCATCACGAATTGATAACTTTGTTGTTTCAGTTGTTTGTTGTTTGTTTTTAATATTAAAAATATTATTATTCTTTGCAGGACCTTCAGCTGTGTACACATCTGTGTAAAGATCTATGTATTCTTCTGTGCTTTGATTCATCAAAAAAACATCGTTTTGATTATTTCCAATGGTTTTTACTGTGTTAAGGTATGTGGGTTCATCTGTGTACAGATCTGTGTTATCAGTATCAAAATAAGATGCATATATTCCGGGAAGAGTCGGGAATTTAATTTTAAGGTTTTGCCCTTCGCTTATTATTTGAAAATGTTCAGCGCAACATTGTTCGATAGTGCGGAAATAGCTTCTAATAGTTTGCTTTTTAGGAAGTCCTGAATTTCGTCGTCCTGGCGCACTACAAATTATCAATAAATTTGCAATATCATTATAAGTGATTGATTCGATGATTCCTGTAGCTGGATTTGCCAAGGAAATTAAAGATTTAAGTAATGTTGTATGTGAGTAAGGTAGCCCCTGAAAGTGAAATTCAAGCTCAATCCTCGCATTATTAAATTTTTCAATTTCTGAAAAAAACTCTATTGATTTATTTAGCATAATTGCCTCTATCCATGCATGAGAGACAATAACTACCGTTTTATTCTACTATGTATGTGATAGAATATTTAAGGCAGTTATTGCCGCATAGCTGAGAGTTTGCCATCGCCAAATAGTTGACTCTCAGCTAGCCATTGTTATGTACTATATTTTTCTAAGTTTTTACTCACTAGTAATCACGCAATTAAAAATATGTTACACTTTAAAGTGTAATCAAAGGTTAACACTCTAGATTGTAACAGTCAAGTGAGTTACACTTTAAAGTGTAAATTTAGTTTTCGATCAGACAAATTAGGTACTAATGACTAAACTTGGCCACAATTTAAAAAATTTATTACATCAAACAAAACTTAGTGAAAGTGAGTTAGCGCGACGTGTCGGATTAACTCAGCAAGTAATTAATAGAATTGTATCTGGTAAAAACACTAATCCGAAATTAGACACATTGAGTCAAATTGCGAGTTATTTTATGGTATCTATTAGCCAGTTGGTAGGAGATGAATCAATTATATTTGAAGATGTTAAATTAAACTCTAATCATATGGGTTGGAATAACATTCCCTTCTTAAACCATGAGGAGATAAATTCAAAACATGATGTCGAAACGCTCTTAACTCAAGTTAATACGACATTGCCGACCGATATCAGATCATCGGGTGAATTATTCGCATTAAATATGGATGATGATTCCATGGAACCCAAATTCCCTGTTAATAGTATCCTTATTTTCAATATCGAAAAAAAGCCTATAAACGGAGATTTTGTATTAATTGAATATAAGAATCCGAAAGATATTAAATTTAGACAGTTATTTATAAAGCAAAACAAGCCAAACATTCGTTGTATTAACCCATCACATACCGATTATCGCTTAAAACAAATGGATGATTATTGCAAAATTATTGGAGTACTCGTCCAATCTCGAATATATTTCGAAAGTGAAATTATTTAATATGACCATATTTTTCTTCTTTCTTTAGAATAAAAGCCAAAAAATTAGCAGGCCAGACTGCAATAAAACCATAGATTAACTTAAAAATTAGAGCACTAAGCATTACTGTCAAAACCTTCATTGTGGGCATCATTCCAAAAAAAGTTATTAACCCAGCGATAAAGGTTGCTACTCCCTCACTAATACTTGTTGCAAGTAAGCTCCTAAACCAAAAAAACTGACCATTCATTTTATATTTCCATTTCTCAAAAATATGAACGTTCAAAAACGAACTGATCAAATATCCCGTTACACCTGCATTAGTAAATCTAAACACATGACCAAGAACTTGATTGTAGGCACCTGTATTATCCCAATAATCAGGTGCCGGCAATAAATTAACGCCCGTTAAAAGTATGGCGAACAAATACCCACAAAAAATAGACTCCCAAATTAATTTTTTAGCAAGACGAGAACCATAGACTTCAGTGTATACATTCGCTAAAAAAAATGAAAAGGTATAAATCAGCGTTGATCCTGGTTCAGGCACAGATCCAATGGCAACTATTCGGTACGCGACAACAGTAGCCGCAAGAAGTAACGTCATATATACCATTGCTACAATACGACTGTATTTATAGTGATTGCTCGCACTTACATTATTATTGTTATTCGATAAGATTCTATTTTGTATTTTATCAATCATTTCTTGCTGTCTCGTATGTAAGAGTTATTCTTCAAAGTCTTCGGTTACTTGCTCTTGTATAGCCGTAACTATTATATTTTGGGTATCTGCCCGATTGAATTGATTTAAAAGCCGTGTATTTGAATACAATTCATGTGCTGTTTGTCTGCGCTCCCCTTCCTCATTTAATTTTTTTATTATAAAAATTGTTTTTCCATTATTAAATTCTTGGCCACATATAGTATGTGTATGATTTTCAAAAATAGAGTTTTTTTCCTTTTGAAGTGCGAAAAACGTAATTGTTCTAGCATCGATAGAGGAAAACTCTCTAAGCATCTTATCGCTTAAGACCAATTCCTCTGGTGAAAACGAGACAACGCTAGACTTCACAGCACTAATTTTTACAAATAAAACAACCTCATTATTGTCTTTTAACTCTAGGTTAACAATTTTACAGCGGGATTCCTTTGCATTTTTACTAAAGTCACTATAAGCATTAGACACGTAGTTACGTAACTTTTCAGCTACTGTTTTATTTCTACTCATTAATAATACATCCTAATATTCGTCAAAAAACTTTTGAATTTCTGATTTATCATCAGTTTTAGTCAGCGCTAATGCTAACAAAATAAGTGCTTTTTGAGGATTCAAAGAGCCTCCAGCAACCATGCCAAATTTATCATCAAGCTTTGGATCTCTACGCACCGTCCCATATCCAGTCCTTGAGCACCGTACAATTATTATTCCCTTGTTACTAGCTTCAATTAAGGCTTTTGTAACTCCTTCTGGTTGGTACCCTTTACCCAAGCCAGCACTAATTATTCCCTGAAAACCATTTTCAATCGCTACGCGCACAAACAAATCGTCCATTCCCTGATGGCCATATATTATACATACCTTTGGCATATTGTGTAAATTTTCAATAGAAAAGTCATAGTTATTTCTATAAACATAATTTGTTTGATTATTAAGATGTATTGATCTTCCGTGGACAAGTCCTAACATATTATTACTATTAACAAAATTTCCTAAAATGGATGGATCTAATTTAACTGCATCGCGAGCAAGCACAATACAATCATTAAAAGTTAATAAGATACCTAGATTTTTCATCCGTTTATCGCCTGCAATTACTATTGCATTAAACAAATTTCTAAGTCCATCGTACCCAAATGAAGAATAAGGTCTAAACGCCCCAGTGAACACTATAGGTTTATGCGTTTTTACAAGCAGACTAACAAAAAAAACAATTTCTTCGATACTATTTGTACCTTGTGTAACAACGATGCCGTCCACATCATCTTGTTGCGCCAATTCATTTAATCTTTTGGCTATAACAAGCAAATCATTATAGGTAATATCTTGACTGATTTTTTGAAACAACTGTTCTGCTTCTATCTCTATTTCATTTTTATCAATTGGTAATAACTCTATTAATGCTTCTATCTTAATAGAAGCACTATTATAGTATTCTTCAACAGGATCATTTGCCATCGAACATATAGTGCCGCCTAATGCGCAAACCTGTATTCGTTTAACATTGCTCATCCAATCCCCAATCTAATAACTTAAATACTTTAACTGCTCTATTGTAATGGATCCCCGCAAACGTCGCACCTATGGCATAAATACACCCCGTAAACGTCCCTCTTATTATTTTTTATTCCAATAATTCAAGTAGTTCATCCATTGATAAGAGCGAACCAATATTTTCTTTTTTCTTTTCTTTAATATAATTATTAAAGCTTGCTTTGACTGCTGGATGATCTAGGCCGTACTTACGGTAAAAATTCAATGTCGTACTATTTTGGAATTTCATATGCTCATCAAATTCATCCATTAATTGCTGATGTTGCTCTGAAGTCAGGCTTGCCATATACCCATTAATTTTTTTTGTTATATATGCTTTATATTTTTCAGAGGCATCTTTTTCCTTTTGGATTTTATCATTTTCTTTTTGTTCTTTGATTTTACGCCTTTCATCTACAAGTATTTTGCTAGACCTGCTTGGCTTATAGTCCTTTTTTAAAGCTTCAGTTAAATATCCAGCTAAACCTCTTATTTTTCCACCAACAAAATTTTCTGATTGAATGATTATTTCTATTTTTTCACGAATATAGTTTTGTTCATATTTAGAAAAAACCTCATCTACCATACCGTCAGAAAATCCAAAAGTATCAATGAGAATTCTATTTAATTCATCATCAATATTCTCAGCTAATACCATTGAAATATGGTCGATAGATTTTGTAAGTATAAATCTGATCTTTACAACTTTCTGGTTAACTCGCTCTATTTCAGGAATAACTTTAATAGGAGAAATACTATTTACTTCAGTTACCCCAACATCTAAGACTCTTTTTTTGAAGTCTTTGAAAGCTGGATACTTGTCATCATATACACCCATAAGTTTTCTAAATACATCTATCGGAAACCATGGTGTTTGAGTCAATCCTTTATAACGAATACAATTTTCGTATAAAGCAAGACCATACCCTGATTTAAACTGAGATACTAATTCAATGTTTATTTTCCCATATATCTCTGGTTGATAAAGAAAGTCTCTCATTACTTGGCTATATTCATAAGAGCAAATACCATTTGATAACTCAGCTGAGGCGAGAATTGAGCTGGCTTTCCATTTTTTCTCCTGACCATTTGAACAATCAATAACATTCCATTCAATAGCAATCGTTATTAAACCTAACAAAGCATCTTTAAGTTTCCCAGTATCTTTGCTGTTGTACCCGATGAGTTTATATAAATCTTTGCCTTTTATCTCAAATGTTTGCTTATGAGGCAGGTTTGGGTAAGCATTAAAAAGCAGCGCATTAAATAACTTTCTTTGAACAAGAGTCAGGTTATTGGAACAATGAATCGCATTAACATGTTTTTTAAGTTCAATATTTTTATTATTCAATGCTACACTGACCATAGCTATCTCCGTGCTATTGAATCGATCCGGGTACCCGGATCAGATAATCAATCCGGGTACCCGGATTCACACACAAGCTTTCCAAGGTAATCCGAAACATGATGGCACATGTCTTCAAGATTGATTAAATCAATAATTTCCTTATTAAGGACAATAGAGGGCAAGCCTCGCCAATCTGATTTAAGTGTAAAAAGCTTCTTACCCGCTGGCGTTGTATAAGATACTGCTGATTGAAGGGTGCTTGTATTCTTTTTAGAAGGCTTAAGCTCTGTTTCGAATAACTTTTCCAATTTTGCCTGAGATGTAATTGTTTTTCCAATTTGATTGGCAATTCTGAGAATCTTGGCATGATTATCTTTGGATTTATTTAGCAACTGAACTAGTTTTACAGCCAATTGCTTTGACAAATTATGTATATTAGGAATTTCCCTTACGATGTCTTCAGGTATTTTTGCGTAAGCCATGAGATCATTTAAAGTTGAAGCTGAAAATCTCAGTTTTTCTGCTAATTCCTTTTCTGTTTCAAATACTTTATCTGAAAGTAACCGCTGATACAGCAATGCATTAGAATAGTTACTAACATCATTTCTTAATTTATTTTCAGCATCTTGTGACGCTACAGCATCTTGCATATTTGGAATTTCTTTGCGAATAGCAAGAAAAGGAATTCCTAGTTTCAAACATGCCATATGTCTTCTGCGGCCGAATATAATCTCATATTTGATATTGTCATGTGGGGCAGGGTGGTGCCTAATTAGAGCTGGCTGCAATTGTTTATGTGCTCTAATAGAATCAATTAAACCCTCAATATCACCCAACTCATCTTCATGACGATTAGCGTATTTCCAAGGTTCACACTCTTCGGGGTTCACATGAATTAGTTCTTGTTCTGAAAATTCAATGCCCGACTGAGTTTTAAAATATGACCCTACTGACTTATGGTTAACATAAGTGTTTTCTTCCTTTTTTTCTTCTGTAGTCTCAACCTTTTTAATTTGACCATTCTTCATTAACATTCCCAGTGGGCCAGAATTATGAATGCTACGCTTGCTATTATCCATGTTTATCTCCACTTAACTGGGTTGCTTTAGCTTGTCTATCCCAAATATCTTTAAAATTATTAATAATTTCCATGTTCACATCATCAAGATGCTGTAACGCTCGTCGATATGCCTCTCTACTACCACGTGGTTTTGATATGTCGTAGATAGTACCAATTTCATTGGCTGCTTTAGGAACCTCAACAGTTTCACACATATGGTTTGTAAGAACATATCGGCCAAATTGCTCCCTCATCAGATTTTCCATCTGCAAAGCTTCATTACTACCACTGTGTTTCGAAATTAAAATTCTTAAGTATTCCAATCTCTTAGATGATAATTCTTTAAACACATTCCTCAATGCAGCTGTAAACATGGTAAAACTTGAGTAATCATTCATACTAGGGGGAATAGGGATGATAATTCCATCGCAAGCAATAATAGCATTGAGTGTAAGCAGTCCTAGATTTGGGCCGCAATCTACCAAAATCACATCATATTGGTTTTTTATAATCTTTAATGATTCAGTGAGTCTAATAAAAGGAGAGCCTAAGCGCTCATGATTATTTTCTTTTTCATTAGGTAAGATCAAATCGCAATCTTGAATAGCCAAGTTTGCTGGAATGATATCAAATCCATCAAAGTGGGTTTTCAATATTACATTTTTAATACTATTGGGGTTTGATATGAGCACATTGGTTATTGTGTCTTCGTACTTCAATTCTAAATCTGGTATTAATCCTGAACTGATGAGTGTTGCTGTACCTTGCGCATCGAAATCGAGCAAAAGTACTTTAAGACCTTCTATTGCTATTTTTTTTCCTAAATCAACAGTAGTCTCTGTTTTCCCTACCCCACCTTTTAGATTCGATACTGCAATTGTTAACGCCTTCGATCCCTTAGGTCGCTTATATCGAGTTCCAGCTTTATCTCTTAAAGCGTTAATAGCCTCTAGTGTATATTTTTTTGTTTTTCGACCGTTTTCAGATTCTTCATTCATAACACCGAGAATATCTGGATTTGATTCAAGTAGTTTTCTAAATGTAGGATCTGATACTTTAACCATCTTCGCAGCTTCAAGAGCACCCCAAGTCCGCGGTTTTTTTCTTTTTTCAGGACTAACTACGTAATTCCGGAGAGTTAATAACATTTCATTACCGGCTTTATAGAATTTATCCATCAACTCTTCGGGATTGTCAGTGCCATAAGAAACAATTTGTGTATCTAACATGATTTCCTTTTCATCTAAAACGAGAATTTTTATATTTTTTATAATCTATCTACAATTTCATGAAATTGCAAGTTTTACATAAAATATTTATTTACACTAGGAACACAACGTGTTTTAATTTTTTAAAATAATTTATCTGTTGTTTCGAATAAAAAAAATCACGGTACTACAGGGTTTTAATGCTGATATGGAGACGTTTACGGGAACTTTTAGAGACGTTTGCGGGGTAGGTTGTGACATGTGCAGGGAATGTTGAGACTTTTACGGGGTATTTCAACAATAAAGGTGCGACGTTTACGGGGAAGGTGCGACGTTTGCAGGTGTATAAATTTTTGGAGGATAGACATTGTCTGATTTGGAGCTCAAAGGCTTGAGTTTTTTGCGAGATTTAGAATCTACCTTATCTGATTCAAAGGATGTTGATGAAGAAAATGCTAAAATTATGCATTTATCTTTAGAGTTTTTGATACCAGGTAAATATCAGCCTAGAAGACATATGGACGACGCTATTTTGAATGAATTGGCTGCGTCTATTAAAGTACAAGGGATTATCCAACCTCTGATCGTGAGAAAAGTAGGGTACAGTGTCTATGAAATAATTGCTGGAGAAAGACGCTGGAGGGCTGCTGCAATTGCGGGGCTTACGCACGTACCAGTTATCGTTAGATCGATTGAGGATAATGTCGCATTAGCTTTTTCTCTCATTGAAAATATTCAGCGCGAAAATTTAAACCCTATAGAAGAAGCAATATCGTTTGCAAGATTTCGTGATGAGTTTGAAATGACTCACGATGAAATAGCCTATATGTTGGGCCGATCTCGTGCGTCAGTTAGTAATACCTTACGACTTTTGGCCCTAGATGTTCGAGTAATCAAAATGTTGGAAGAGAAAAAAATAGAGATGGGCCACGCGCGCGCTCTCTTAACACTCGATCTTGAACAGCAATATCGTGCAGCAAAAATTATTGTGGAAAAACAAATGAATGTTAGATCGGCTGAGAAGTTAGCAAACTCATTCAAAATTTTGAGCGAGCCTCGAAAGGAGAGAAGGGGAGTGGATCATCATGACAAATGTGAAAGTTGGGCACAAGAATTATCACTAAAGTTTTCTATGGGAGTAACTGTCAAACTAAATGAACAAGGAAAAGGCACTGTAACTTTTAATGTGAATTCTTCAGCGGAAATGGATTGTTTGCTGAGTATAAATAAAAAAGAATAACAATGAGTGTGATAGAGGCTATTATCAGCGGTATTGCAGGCCAGCAAGCAAAAGTATATTACTATTGCTCGGTACACATAAAGTTATCCACAATTTGTGTGGAAAAGTCCGTGATTAAAGTATGAAAAACCCCGCCAACACTCAATAAAAATTTTCTTTCAAGCAAGAGTCAAACTGCGTTTTGAATTAACGATTAGGACTAATTCTTGAACTTTTGTGCTGTTCCACTAGAAAATCAATAATTCTCTGGGACTTAGTTATATCAAGGTCAAGCTCTGAGATATGAATGGTGATATTCAACAAAAAAGCAGCTAAATTCTGCTGTGAAGAAAAAAGAACACGAATCTCTGTGCCTCGATCAAATATGTATTGTAATAGTGATTTATCAATCACAATGTCATCTGAATGAGAGGGGTTTTTATTTTCATCACCAAATAACAACCAGCCGGGCGTGACATGGAGTCGTTTTGCAATCACAACAATGGTGTGAATATCAGGCATAGCTTTGTCGCGCAAATACTTACGACATATTTGCAAAGAATTCTCGGTGATTTCAGATAGTTTTTGGATGCTAACACCCGTTGGCGTACGCGAAGACCTAAAACCCGCATTAATCATGGCAGATTGAAGCCGTTTCCCAAAGGTTGGTAAATTATTTTCTTCCATGACTGACCCGTGAGCTTTTATGCTTACGCTATTCTACAGTAATGAACTTATTCTGGTAACCCTCAATAGTGGCTATTTCTGAAGCCCAGACTTTTTCCCACTTAGACGGAGGATATTGTTTGTTCCAAGGTAAATAAAGCCGCTTTTTCTCTTCGAGAAGTGGAATATGGTATTTATCCCCATAAAAAGAGTGGCACGTGCTACTATACCCTTGGTTTTATTTGAAGGCTCAATTTCTCGTGTAATTCTGTTTATCTTAAAATTACATCCATAAAACTTATTACCTGAGATACGTGTGAGCAACCAAATATTACATGATCTTTAACGGGATTATTTTGCAAATGATTTGAGTCGGGTAGATGTGGCGTCAAGCGTTTTTAATACCTGTTGATATAATCTTTCTAATAACTTGGTTTCTCCTGTTTTATAATAACGTTCTAAATATTTGCATGCAGTTGCAGCTTGATTAAGCCCAATTGACAAAAAACCACCTTTTAATTTATGCGAGATATCAGCGACAACTTGCCATTTACCTGCCTCGTAAGCTGTTTTTAGTCGAGGAAGCTCAGTAGGAATACTGATATTAATCGTTTCCTTAAGCATTTTCATGAGCAGAACTGTATTATCACCAAGGATTTTCTGTGCGGTTTCTATATCAAATATCATTTGATTGTCGATTGCAAACAACTCATCCTCTGTATTGGGCAAATCTAATCCCAGACTGCCCATATTGGAGGTGTTGGTTGAGGTAGCAGGAGGTTTTTGCTCTGATGCGCTAATGGGTGATGGTTGCCTGATTGTATTGCTAAAAAGAGCGAACTTTACACAGATCTCTGATAGTATTTCTGGCCGAATAGGTTTGATAAAAACCTCATTAATTCCTGCTGCAATGCATTCGTCGTGAATTTTACCCTCGGCATGCCCAGTAATAGCTATGATTGGAACAGATTTTTTATTGCTTAGTGTTTCATATTGCCTAAATTGCTGCGCAAATTCTATGCCAGAAATACCCGGTAATCCAATGTCAGAAAGGATAAGGTCAAAATGTTTACTCTTGGCAAGTTCAAGGGCTGTTTCACCATCTGGAGCGGGTGTAGGATTACATTGCGCTTGGCTTACAAGTGCTTCTGCGACTTTAAGGGCAACCACATTATCTTCTATAATAAGTATCTCTGGTGCATTGAGATGAACTGATGAGGTCGTTTTCACCTTAGTTGAAATTTGTTGCGGTGGTTCTTCCGAGTGCCCAATTAGGCGCGCAGCAGGGATGTTCTTGGGTTCTGTTCCTTTGTCAGCTGTTTGAAGAGTTAGCATGAGGGAAAACTTAGACCCCTGATTAAGGTTGCTTTTTACTGAAATTTTGCCGCCTAATAACTCGGTATAAGTTTTAACAATGTGTAGGCCGACGCCATGGCCTTTATCTAGACCTTTATAAGAAGGAGTGACTTTGTAGAATAATTCAAAAATTTTATCTAAAGATTCAGCCGGAATTCCAATACCACTATCGCTTACTTCAAAGAGTATTTTGACTTTATCGTTAAATGTCTCAGACAATTTAATATCAATATTAACACGCCCTTTTTTAGTAAATTTAATTGCATTACTTACTAGATTTAGTAAAATGTGGTGTATTTTTTTGTGGTCTCCCAACAATATTGCTGGTATTTTTTCATCGATATGTTTAAGTAATTCGATTTTTTTCAGATCTACGGAGGATTGCTCTAAATCTATAATCGTTTGTATAAGATGACCTAAATCAAAAGGTACTTGTTCATTGCATTCAGTCGTGATCTTACCCAAGGTTACAACCTCGATAATTTCGTTCAACATATTCAGCAATTCATCAGCACTTTTCACTATGTCATGAATATATGTTTTTTGAGTTGGATTTTCGATTTCTTTTTCTAATATAGAACTAAGCCCAATAACTCCTGCGAGTGGTGTACGAATATCATGACTCATGTTTGCGATGAATTCAGTTTTGGCAATACTAGATGTTTCTGCCGCTTCTTTTGCCTGCTTGAGATCTTCTTCCATTTTTTTTCTATCAGTAATATCCACTGATATGCCAAGCATACCGATGATTTTTCCATGAGTATCCCGTAATGGAACTTTATTTGATAAATAGACTTTTTTAGAGCCATCTTCTGTATATAGTGGTTCTTCTAGACTTAAAGATATTCCTGTTTCCATAACTGCTTTATCAGCTTTTTGGTATTGCTCGCTTGATCTTTGGTCATACAAATCATTATAGGTTTTCCCGATAATATCTTGCCTTGATTTCAGCTTTAATAGGTTAGCCATGCTATTACTGCATCCCAAATATATGCAGTGGGTATTCATCCAATAAACACTTACAGGAATTTCAGCAATGATATTTTCCATATATTGATAAATGTCTTTTACATGCTCTATTGTGTGTTTATCTTGACGAATATCTTGCCCTGTTAGTGATTGATTAAGATTTTTGATGTCTTCGTGTAGAGAGTTAATCTCATTTGATGGTTCTTTTATGCGACCAAATATAATAAATTTGATATTTTTTTGAGATGAATTTGAATGTAAACATTGCCAGATTATGGTTCTTTGTCCTGAATGCGGGATTAGTATATTAGAATAATTGTTATCGTTAAAATCTTTGAAACTGGCGCAAACTGTTGTGAATGGTTTACCTATGAGATCGGGTATCTTAATATTTAATATATTTTCTACAGACGTATTTGCCTCTACTATCTTAAAATCTGCAGACAAAAAAAGTACGGGCTCTTCAATTAAATCGATGAGGTCATAGGTAATCGCAGAATTTTTTCGCATTAAAATCCCAAATAAAATACCCGGTGTTTAGTTAGCTAGCCACTTTAATGATAGAACATGATTAAATATAAGTCAAAAGGTTCAAGTATAGCAATGTATTTAGCTTTCAGTTAAATCATCAACCCGGTAAGAGTCCATTTTTATATTTAAACTATCATTTAGTTTGCTTGCAAGAGTTTTTATATTTGGTTCATAAAACATACTCTCATGGTCACCCGGTACCAAATGAAATTCAATAGGTTGTGCAGAATATTCTTCCCACCAATTGAACGGGGCATTGTATTTAAAGATCTCATTCAGTTCTTCTGCCTTAAATAATACCAATTTACTTTGAATGATGGGTAATTTATATTGAATAAGCAGATTTTCCCTGTGAGATTGGAGTTTTAATAAAAACTCAGCATTATATAGTTCACTATCAATATATTTTTTTAATATTCTGGAGTTTTGTTTTTCCATAATAGCTTGAAAATAGGCTTCGTTACTCTGAAGAGTCGGATAAAATGCCCAACCATCAAGTGATATAATTGTATCAACAACGTCACCTTTTTCTTGAAGTTGTTTTGCAATTTCAATGGCTACAGTTGCGCCAAAGGATGCGCCACCGAGAAAATAAGGCCCCGAAGGTTGAATGAGCTGTATTGCTTCAAGATAATAACTTGCCATTTCTTCTAATCTGTTAAACATCAATTCATTTTTATCAAGTCCGGGGTCCTGTAGTGCATACAATGGTTGTTCTTCATCTAAATATTTACCGAGAAGGTGATACCAAAATACACTCCCTCCGATAGGATGGATTAAAAATAAAGGAGTTTTATTACCTGATTTCTTCAGCGGGACTACAAAGCTCTGTGGTAAATTTTGAAGATTAAAAAAGTCGCTTGATTTATGCCTTATATTTTCTATTTCTTTAGATAAATCACTTATTGTTGTGTATTGAAATAATTTTCGCACACTCAAAATAACAGAAAATTGTTTTTGAATAAGCGATAATATCTTCATTGCCAATAAAGAATTGCCTCCTAATTCAAAGAAATCATCGTTTACCCCTATCTTTTCTGTTTTTAAAACCAGGCACCAAATATGCTGGAGTAACTTTTCAACATCATTGCGAGGTTCAATACACTTATTACCAGAATCTAGCTGCTTGTTTGGTGTGGGTAGTATTTTCCTATCTATTTTACCGCTTGGAGTAGTTAAAAGTTTATCAACAACAAAAAATCGATTAGGAATCATGTATTCAGGGATTTTTTTATTCAAGAATACACGAATGTCTTTAACTGTTATTTTAGAGTTATTTGCCATTACAAGATACGCTGATAAAGACATGGAATCATCTAAATTTGGTTCTGGTACTACAATACATTGATGAATGGTTTTAATTTTCATTAAATGAGATTCAATTTCATTGGTTTCTATTCTAAAACCTCTAATTTTCAACTGATTATCTGATCGGCCAAGGTATTCAATTTGGCCATTAAATAACCATTTAACCAAATCACCCGTTTTATATAATTTATCATGAGGGTCTTGACTAAATGGATTCGGTAGAAACTTTTGGTTAGTAAACTCATGGTTATTTAAATACCCTACGGCTAATACATCTCCGCCAATGTAGAGCTCACCAGTTATTCCAGCAGGTACCATCTGCATTTTACTATCCAGAATATACATTTTTGAGTTGAATATGGGTTTGCCAATGCGACAAATATTACTTTTTGCGTCTTTTTTAGAGCAAGTGGCTGTGACTACTTGGATTGTAGTTTCTGTAGGGCCATATAAATTATGTAGCATTCTGTTGTAAGAATTTTTTTTGAAGAATAGTTTGATGGTTTCTGGCAACAAAGACTCTCCGCCAGAGAATATATGCTTTAAAGTAGAGCACGAATTGAAGCCTTGAGTAGAAAGAAGCTCTTTTAGCATAGTAGGTACAAGCTGTAGTATGCTGATTTTGTTTTTTGTAATAAGCCGAATTAATTGGTCCGGGCTTGCATGAGCATCATTCGGTGCTATTACAAGCTTTGCTCCAATAAAGAGAGGAATAAAAAACTCCCAAATTGAAGCATCGAACGAAAAAGGTGTTTTTTGTAAAAAAATATCTTTTGCTGTAAAAGCGTATTCTTTTTGCATCCAAATCATATGATTACAAGTAGAGCGATGGGAAATTGCTACGCCTTTAGGATTACCTGTAGTTCCTGATGTATAAATAACGTAAGCCAAATCCGAATATAGATTTAAAGGCTCTGGATTTTTTGTAGAAAGTAGCTTGTCATTTAAGATAGAGTTTATCTTAATAGTTTTCCCAAAATAGCTGCTAGGCTTGTGATGTATAGATTTATGATCCATTAATAACAAAGAAGCCTGACTGTCATGAAGCATATAAGAAATGCGATCTTCAGGATAATTGGGGTCTAATGGTAAGTATGCACTTCCAGATTTTAATATGCCCAAAATACAGATAACCATTTCTACGCTGCGCTCTAAAGCAATCCCTATTAAATGATTAGGTTTGGCTCCATGGTCTCTTAAGTAATTTGCAAGTTTATTCGCCTTAGAATTCAACTCGTAATAGGTTATTGATTTGCCTTCATATGTTACAGCTATTGATTTTGGGGTTTTAAGAACTTGTGATTCAAAATATTCATGTAAAAGTTTTTTATAGTTGTATTTATGCTTTGTGTTATTCCAAGTGGCATTTAAATTAATGATTTCTTTGGAATCTATAAAATTAAGCTTAAAAATAGGCTTATCTGGACAGATTGCGATATCTTTTAATAAGGTTAAAAACTGCGCATCCATTTTTTTTAAATAAGTATAAGATTGATAATGACCTCTTAAATCAACTATGTGGTAAAAATAAAACCAATCTCCATTGGGAGAGATATATAAATTTAGCTTTTTGGTAGATCTACCAGGTGTGTCCGAGTGCGGAAAAGTGATAGCGAGATCTATTTCGTTTGGGCTGTTTTTTAATTGAGGATGACGAAGAAAAATGTCTTTGCAAAAAGTGTTATTTTGAAGTAATTGTGTTTTTTCATTTAAAGTAACATTTAGACAATCTCTAAATGTTATGTCGCTATTAAATGCGGTGGTGAAAGGGATGTATTCTGATAGAAGTGTATTTAGTTCACTTCTTTGGTGTGAGTTTTTATATTCGATGGAGATATTTTTATAGCTATTTAATTTAAAAAAATAAACTAAAGCTGCAGTAAGAAACACATCTTCTATTGTTTGCTCTGGATAAGTGAGTTTAAGTTTATTAAGCAAAGTTAAAGAAATGACCCTTCTTTTAGGGTTTTTGGTGGGCTTAGGTTCTTTTTTTTCTAATTTAGAAAGAAATGAAACTTCTTCTTGTTTACAAAGCAGGAATTTATTTACCCAAAACTTTTCAGTTTTGGGATTAAAGGCAGGGTGTTTGCTTAACTTCTCTATTAAATGAGGATTGATTTTATCCAGCTCAAAATCCAGTTGAAAAGAATGGGTGGCACATAAATCTTGAATTGATTTTTTTTGACCCTCAAATGTGACGAGCTCTAATACTTCTATATCCAGAGTCGATGTCGAGATATGGATGCTCTTATCCGAAAGATGTGTAATTTTTCCAGGAACAGAATTTTTTGATATATCTAATTTTTTGTGATTTTTTAATATGTACGTATATCCATTAATTAAAATCTTAGGCGTGACTAATTGATTGAGATAATTTCCAAAAGTTAAAGCTCTACATAATCTATCAATATTTTCAGCAGAATCTTCCCAATTTATAAACCCCAAATTTTTAGGCTTATGTTTTAATCCAAAATAAGAGCGATCTTGGAGATTTTGTTTTAAAGGATTGATAGAATTGTTTGTCAATTCTGTTAGTAACTCAGAAAAAGAGCTGACAGCGTACTCATAACATTTTAGGTTTAGACTAATCGCAGTATCTGTAGTTTCTATAGAAAACATTGGTTGCTTGATAATACTTCCTGTATCAATTTTTTCATCCATAATATGCCAAGTAACAGCATGCTGTGTTTCTCCATTCAATATTGCGTGCGAGGTGGCATATAAGCCTGCGTATTTTGGCAAAGGAGAGTCGTGATAATTTATAGCATGACAAGAGGGTAGTTTGAGAACATCTGCGGGCAAAATTTCACTATTTACTATACTGAAAAGAAAATCAAATTTTCTTTCGTGGAATTTAGTTTGAAATTCATTTATATTTTCATAATGGTGAATTGCATTAGTAATACACCAGTCCTTTATTTGTTCAGACGGCGATATTAAGCCAAGTAATTCATGACCATGTTTTAGAACAATATCTGCACATTGTAAGGTTATATTACTATCACCGATGATATAACAGCTGAGTATGTTATTTTTAATCACTTTAGGGTTCTCATTTTACAATGTGCCTAATATTTAAATTAAAAGATTATAGGGTTTACTTTTGTTTATCGTCAAGATATTCACTAGTTTAGTATGGATCTGATTTTGATAACTAATGTGAATATAAAGAAATCAAGTATACAAAAATCATCCGGCTATTATTTAATATTTTTCTTTTATATATTAGCGCCATTACAGGTTGTACATGGTGCTGTTTCACAAATACTTAACGATAATTTTTTCCAGAATCCCGCAGAATTAAAAATAATTGATAATTTGCAAATTGTAGTCGGCAATGTGTTGATTAATCCGACCATAAACTACTCAGGGAATGCCTATGGAGTCAATGGGCAGACTAAAAGTAATGTTAAAGATTATTTGCCATATCTATTATCTGCCTATCGATTCACCGATCGATTGGTTTTAGGATTTAATATCACGCCGAGCGTATATGGCCATTTAAATTGGCCTGAAAACTCATTTGTTGCACAAGCTTCAACACAAACAAAATTACTTTATTATCGGTTTGGATTTCAGTCAAGCTATGAGTTTACGGAGAAACTGGCCTTTGGGATTGGGGTTAATATAGAAGATAATGCGCAATTTCAGTTAAATTTTTTAGTACCGGGACAAGGGAATCAAGTTAATAGTATTACAGGATTAAATCCTACAGGGGATGTGGGTTTTTATTACAAGATAAATACGAAAAATTATTTGACTTTGGCAGGGTACTCGCAAGTAAATACCTACGGCCATGGTACCAGCTCAGCTGGGTTGGTATATAATAACAATTTATCGATGAATATTACTCAAGCACCAGTGATTTATCTTGGGCTAAAGCATTTTGAAAATGATAAATGGTTTATAGAAGGAAAGATATATTGGTCTGGATGGGCTATTCAAAAAAATATTGATTTTACAAATACAACAACAGGAAGTTATTCTGTGCCTACAAATTGGAGAGATGTTTGGTCATTCCAACTCACTACCCGTTATGTATTAATTGATCAGTTAGCCTTACTTGGTTCTATTATTTACGAAACAAATCCTGTTCCGTTAGCAACTAATGCAATAGGTTATCCATTAGCTGCATCAGGTGCTATCTCGGCTGGGTTGGATATTGCGGTGCAAAAAGAGCTCTCAATACAGGCTCTATATAGCTATGGAAGATTTCTCCCGAACTCTCCTATAAACAATGTTAATAGCATAGGGACAATAACCGCACAATTTCAAGCAGCAGTTTTACAATTCGTGTATAAAATATAAGATTAAATACGAATAAAATTTAATCAAGATATTCTAGTTTTTGTATGAGTAAGAAGACATCTGTTGATAACCGCGTTTCAATCTAGTTTTTGTTGCAATACCGAATTGACTATATGCTTCAAGATAACAAGCGAAAGCTAAAGTTCTAGTTTGACCAAGACGAGTTTGTATTCGCCCGTTTACCAAAGTGATGATCCAATCTTCGAAGAGATCCTTTTCTAATAATATTAGGTAGTATCTTGTGCCTTTCTCAAATCGTGCAAAGTGACATTCTTCGCAGATGCTAGTTGTTTTATCTCGAATCAATTGAAGACATTTTGTTTGCACGTTAGAATCAGTCAAATTATTCACCGATTGTAATAGATGACTACTGATATAGTACCCTGTGAGCCAAGTGTCAATACTGCGCTAGCTAATGTTTGGCAGCAGCCAACGCCATTGAGTGAGATCACATCACCAGAAATCAACTATCCGGTTGAGGCATTACCCTCTGTGGTTCAAAAAGCAGTTATGGCCTATCACGAATACGGACAACAACCGCTATCATTGATTGCGAGTAGTGCGTTAGCAAATATATCTCTTGTTTGCCAATCTCAAGCGAATGTAGCACGGGATAAGTATTTGGTAAGCCCCACATCATTGTACTTTCTGAGTTGCGGATCGAGCGGTGAGCGAAAAAGTGCTGTGGACTCAGTGTTTTCAAGAGCGGCGCGTATGTGGGAGCAGAGTATTCGAAAAAAGCTTGCACCCAAAGTTTCACGCGCAAAGCTTTTACATGAAACGTGGAGAATGGAGCGTGATGCGCTGTTATCGCAACTAAAACGTGCAATGATGCACAATGAATATACGGAGCCGTTAAAGGCAGAATTAGCATCGTTACTTGCTGATGAGCCGGAAGTACCATTACAACCGATGTTATATTTTGAGGATGCAACCCAAGAGGCGTTGGCCTCTGAATTAGCGGTTGAATGGCCCAGTGCTTCCCTATGGTCGGATGAAGCAGCAATCGTATTAGGTAGTCATAGCATGCAAAACAATCCGACACGTTTTGTGGCACTGCTTAATAGAACGTGGGACGGAAAGTCTCTGAGTGTTAAACGCAAGAACCAAGATAATTTCATACTGGAAAATCGAAGACTGACAATTAATCTGATGATGCAGCCGTTGCTATTGCAAAAGCTTGCTAATCAATCTCAGGGGATATGTCGGCAAAGTGGGTTTTTGGCAAGATGCTTGATTGCCTATCCACTTAGTACCATGGGACAACGGTTTTATAGAGAGGCGCCGAATACTATAGAGGGGCTTGATGCTTATGAAGAGCATATCATAAGCTGTCTCAACCAATCAGAGCACTTGACCCGAGAAGGCTGTATTGATATCCCAACTTTGTCATTTAGCAATACTGCAAAAAATCTATGGGTGCAATTTTTCAATCAGGTTGAAACAGGCATAAAACAGCAGGGTGAATGGAGTGAAATCAAGGATTTTGCGAGCAAAGCATCTGAGAATGTTGCTAGACTTGCGGCTCTTTTC
Organism: uncultured Legionella sp.; assembly: GCA_964625775.1. Classification (GTDB taxonomy): domain Bacteria; phylum Pseudomonadota; class Gammaproteobacteria; order Legionellales; family Legionellaceae. The sequence continues at coordinate 45,468 of CAZVEH010000002.1, forward strand.
CATTTATTCAGTGGCAAAGAAGGGGAGATTGAACCTGAATCGACGGAGCAAGCCATTGCTATTATTCAGTGGCACCTAGAAGAGACGAGGCGATTGCTGGCACCATTCTCCCAGGAAACGAGTTATGAAGATGCCGAAAAATTAATGCGCTGGATTTTGTCTAAACGGTTACGTGAAACAACCCCAAGAATTATTCAGCAATCTGGGCCGCTCCGGCAGCGCAGTCGCAGAGATAATGCTTTATCTGTATTGATTGAACATCAATGGGTGCGGTTGGTGAATAGGAATAACCAGACACTTATTGAAGTGAATCCGAATATTTTTATAGATTAAAATTTCAAAAAATCACTTGTATTCTACTACAATGGTTTCTTAAGCACTTATGCAACTATTGTGACTGGGCACGACTATTTATTCTTCTTTTTAACACTATATTTAAATTTTACTACCGCAAGATTTACTTCGATAGTTGCTTCAGTCTCGGAGTTTTCGATATCGTCTGGAACCACTAGATCAGCAATCAATTCTCCGGTTTTATGAAGTAGCTGTTGGTATTTTGGGGTATTTTGTGGAGTTTTAGGGAGTTGTTTTATAGTTCTTGATATTTCGCGAACCTTAGCAAATGTATCAATGATCGCTAAGGTGGTTTCTGTAGCACGTTGGCTTTTAAGAATGGTGGCAAGCATATATAGCCCGCGCTCGGTAAAGGCTTTTGGTAACGCCGTAGAATGCTTTAGTCCATTGAACCGGTGGAAATTTTCCACCAGTTCAGTTTTCTCTTTTTTCTTTAGCTGGATAATGTAGTGTTCTGGAAACTTATCAGGATTATTTTTGACGGCTTTGTTAATGTCTCTGGTTTCTACTTTGTATAAATCGGCTACATCGCTGTCTATAATGACCTGTTCACCACGGATTTCTATGATTTTTTCCGCAACAATCTCATTAACAGTGATATCCATTTTAACCCTTCCTAATAGTAATGAAGAGCATTATACAGACATGGATCTCCTGATGCCAATCTCCAGTGATTATAAAATGAATGCGACATTGCTACATAGCCAAAGAGTACCGCATAAAAATCAATAAAAACAGCATATTACAGCCCAGACTATATGTATCAAATATAGTGATACATTAATGCTACATTTGCTACTCTCAAAAAGACTGCCTGAAATGTATAAAGGAGGACGTCTTCAATAAACACAAAGGTTATTAAGGGGTAAATTTTTGATGACTAGATTTATGTGCCTAATTTATATATTATTGGATTATATTAGGCAGTCTTGGAGATGTTTATGTCAAAAGAAGGAAAAGCAAAGGTTTTGAATGAGGCAGAATTTAAAAGATTGTTGATCGTGGCAAAATCTGGGCAATTTGCATTGCGTAATGTGGCGCTTTTGTATTGTTCTTTCGGATTAGGGTTGCGAGCTAAGGAAATTGCGTCGTTAACTATTGCCGATGTGACCGATCCTAATTATGGCCTTCTTGAAGAGATTTGCTTAAAAAGAGGCGTAACAAAAGGGGAAAGACAGCGTTACGCCTACCTTATACATAAAAAAGTATGTGATGCGTTGGATGAATACATCAAATCGATCGGGCCTATTGATAGAAGTAGGGTATTGTTTCAGACGCAACATAAATCACGATTTACGCCTAATGCAATGCAGAAATGGTTTAAAGCATTGTATGACAAAGCTGGCATTGTAGGAGCGAGCTCACATTCTGGGCGTCGTACTTTTATTACCCGGTTAATTGAGCAGGGCGCTGATATCAAGGCTGTTTCAAGGCTTGCTGGGCATGCTAGCATTGTTACTACGGCAATTTATGTTGAAGATAACCCGGATAGATTAAAGCGGTTAACCAATCTCGCGCTATTGTAGTGTAGCGTTACGCAGCATGCATGTAGCAATGTTGTTGCTACATGCATGCGGATGCAATAATGCAGTACTTATATAGGTTTTCAGACTCATAATTTGGTAAATTAATTGTAAGTAGCGGTGTAGCACGATGTATATTTTAAAATGAGCCACATTACTTTCTATAACGTAATAAATATGCGGAGTTATTACATGTCTTTTCCTAAACTGATTTTTGGCGAAGACCATGCTGATTTGATAACAATTCAAATACTTAGCGAAATACTTCCTAAACTTAAAGATCAGGGTTATGAGACTTTTTTAGATGGGATGCCAACCGAAGTAACATATAGAATATCTTAGAAAAAATTTAAATGTTTGCTCAGTTTTTTATTCTCTAGATAAACAGCAAAACCCAAGTCTTTATGATATTAGGCAAGAAATTGGCCTTGCATTGTAAGCGGTTAATAAACCCCATCTATTCAACCCCGGAATAAATCCAGATAATTACTCCAATTCAAACAACCAGGAGTAACTAGGATGAGCACAGAAAATAAACCGAGTTCCAAATCAGGGTTTTGGAAAGATCATTCATCGGCATGGAGATTAAGTGAGTTAACGCAACAAGCCTATTGCGAGCAAGCGGGTATTAGTTATCGGCATTTTGTTTATCAGCATAGTCGTATTCTTAAGCAAGTTAGAAAACAAGCGACGAAGTTCATTGAGTCAAAAGCGGAGTCAATAAATTCTAATAATCAGAGCGCAGCGTTGCAGTTGTTGTTACCGAATGGCGTTAGGATTGGTATCGGCCATGAAGTTAATCCTTCACTACTTCAAACTGTGCTGACAATCGCTGGCAGTCTATCATGTTGAAATTAAGCGATAGCACGCGGGTATATGTAGCGAGCAACTCGGTGGATTTGCGTAAAGCCATCAATGGATTGGCCGTATTGGTGGTTGAGCAATTTGCAACGCCCGTAAATGATGGTTCAGTCTATGTGTTTTATAATCGTGATTGCGATAGAGTTAAGTGTTTGTTTTGGGATAAGAACGGTTTTGTCCTTTATCACAAGCGTCTGGAGCGCGGCCGATTCAAGTTTGGTAAGACAATAATTGACGTATGCAACATTACGCACCAACAATTGGATTGGTTGCTAGCTGGTCTTGATTTTAGGCTAATGTCTGAGTTTCCAATGCTGGATTTCGCTCATTATTTTTGACACAATTTGCCGATTTTTATTAAAAAATGATTGTTATTTTGGTATAATAACGCCTATAAAAATAAGAATGACTGTACGCTAAAATAATGAATTCTACTGCTATCTCACTCGAGAAATTACAACAAGAAAACGCGCGACTATTAGCGTTGATTGCACAGAAAGATAATGCCATTCAAACTTTGCAGCATCAGATTCACTTGTTTCGCACAGCACGCTTTGGCCGTAAAAGTGAAAAAAATGTGACGGATATGCAAATGGAGCTTCAATTTGATGAAGCCGAATTGATCAACGGTCAGATTCCAGAGGAAGTTGACTCTAGCACCCCAACAGAAACAATTACTTATACGCGTAATAAAAAAAATACCGGTCGCAAAGTATTGCCAAAATCGCTACCTTATATCGAAAAAATCCATGATTTAAGCGATGAAGAAAAACAATGCGCTTGTGGATGTGCATTAACACATATTCATGATGAGATAACAGAGCAACTGGATGTTCTACCGCAAATGACCTTCCGAGTTGTTCATATCCGCAAAAAATATGCCTGCAAAGGTTGTGAAGAAACCATTCGTTTGGCGTCCTTACCGAAACAACCTATAGATAAAAGTATTGCAACCCCAGGATTATTAGCCGCCGTCATCAATAGTAAGTTTAATTGCCATATGCCACTTTATCGGCAAGAAGCGATGTTTACTGCAGCGAATATATCCATAACGCGCGCGACTTTAAGTCATTAGCTGATTTATTCTGCCAAATTACTGACGCCGCTTGTAAAGCTGATGGAAGCCAACATCCAAGATTACGATATTGCTTATGCTGATGAAACCCCGCTGCAAGTACTGAAAGAAAAAGGACGATTACCAACTCAAAAATCCTTTATGTGGCTTTTTATCGGCGGTCCGCCTGATAAGCGTGCCTTTGTTTATCAATATCACACGACACGTTCTCATCAAATACCTTTTGATTTCTTTGCTGATTTCAAGGGTTACTTGCATGCAGATTGCTATAAAGCTTATGTCACTTTGGGGCAATCTGAGCATGTGAACCATGTTGCTTGTTGGGCTCATGCGCGGCGCTACTTTGTGGATGTCGCTAAGACCTCTAAAAAAGAAGGTTTGGCCCATAAGGTCATTCAGCTCATCGGCAAACTATATCTGTTGGAGCGGGAGCTTAAAGATAAAAATACTTCGCCAGAGCTTGTCTTTGAACAACGCGCAAAACATGCCAAACCAGTTCTCTTGCAAATCAGAGCATTATTGGATGATGCTCAACTCAAAGTACCTCCTAAAAGTCCATTAGGCGCCGCTTTGTTTTACGTACTTACCCATTGGGGCGCCTTGAATCTTTATCTGAGCGATGGCCGCCTGGAAATCGATAATAACCGTAGTGAACGTGCTATTAAGCCTTTTGTTATTGGTCGAAAAAACTGGTTGTTCCATGGTAATGATGTTGGAGCACATGCCGGTAGTGTGCTGTTCTCTCTGATTGAAACATGTAAAAACCATAAGGTTGATGTTTTTGCTTGGCTTAAGTACGTGCTGGCAAATATCCACCTTGCAGAAACTGTTGAGCAGCTTGAGAAACTTCTTCCGTATCATATCAATCCTAAATTACTTGACGATATGCGCAGTTTGCCAAACCTCTGCTTTCCTGTGAAGGAGGCGGTTTATTAACCGCTTACCTTGCATTAAAAAATTTTTTAGATATATTGGTTGAACAAAAAATTGCTTGGCAGGCTATTGATCTTTTACCACCAACAGCTTTTCACTTGTCCGAAGAACCATATGAGGCATTACAGCCAATAAGAGATAGGGAAATGGCAACCGCTTATGAGAATGAAGAGTATGTATTCTGGCGTGTAGGACTGTCACACATATCAGGTTTAAGAGAATGCCTATTGGAGTCGTTAGGTGAGGAAAAAGTAACTCAGGATTTTCGTTTTGTTTATATCGATAGAGGCGAAATTATTCCAACAGAGATTAAAGATCGACTACCTAATGATTTAATAATGCTGGAGTTACCCGAATCAGCTAAATATAAACCGATAATTTAATCATAAGGGAGAGTGAAAAAATGACATTTATTTTTTTGAAGGAATCTCATTTTTTGGTTTAAAAATGATTGACCAAGAGTCTCCAGATTAAAGGAAATCCTGAAGCTCCCACCTTAATTATCACAAGGAATAATTCTTTATGCAGAATCAACAACCCTCTAAAAAATTTGCTATAAAAATCGATCACGCAGGAAGCGCATCTGCGGAACAAACCAATTCCTTAGCTTTCGTTGACGCCCTCAGGCAATGGGATGAGACCGGATACCATGAGCGTCTTATCTTAACGCACAAGGATTTTTATGTAAATATCGGAAGCAGCAATGTCGCCCTGGGCGTCAAAAAGGATATTGAAGTCATTTTGTATCAGCTCACCGATTTGGAGCATAAGGGTAAAGCTTGGATGGACTTGATCGTTGATGGTACTCCTTATAATGGATGGTACTATGTTAATAAAATTTCAGCGTCCTTAGGGGGCGATGCAGAAGCAACGATCGGGCACAACAAAATTGGAGCCGCCGCTGAAGCGACACTCACGTTTGCCGTCGAGTATGCTCAAAATTTAGAGCAAGGCTCTTACGACCATAAGTTGGAAGTAACTGCAAAAGTATCCGTTGGGAAAATTTTAGCGAATCCACTAAATACCGCAGACTCGCCGAGTACCACGCTTGCGAAACTTATGGCATTACTACCGATAGGTAGCGAAATTGTATTCACCTCAAGACTGAATGATAAGCGCACTACTATGATTAAAAATATAGAAATCAAGCATGCTAGACCCACTCGTACCTGCTTCTCCGCTGAAGCGCCGCCTGCTGAATTTATCATCATGGCCCATCCTGAAACATTTGCAAGCATTGCATCACCTGAGTATCGTTCGTCATCTCAAGCAGGGAAGTACTATGATCTTGTACACAAGAAAAAAGATATTGAAACGTTAATTTATAACCTTGAGCGAGAATATGCTGAGCAGTATAAGCAGATTTCAGCACTCTATCCGAATATCTCGATGCCGACTCAAAATATTAAGCATCGTGAAGCATTCCCTACAGATGAGGCCTACCTGCAGCATCTTTGTGAACAATATATCGTTTTGGATGGCATTCTGAAAGACACAGTGAAAAGTGAGGTTAACTCACCCTCTAAACTTAAGCGAACGCCGGAAGAACAACAAAAATATTTGATAAACCTCATGGATCATGTGAACGCGATTGGCGTCATCGCCTCTGAGCTCTCAGAGTTATTTCCGAGCAATAGGCCCTTAAAACATATGGCGCGTGCCTGTACGGTAGCATCCAGGCTCACAGAATCTTGTTTGAAAATCGCAGCTGGAAAACTATCAACGTCGCTACTTACTTTAGATATAGCAAGCAGCATCTTGGCTGCCGTCAATTTCGGAGTTTCTCTCTTTTCTCAGTCTCAACCCGATGCTTATCTTTGCATGCTAAAGAGAATCGATGACAAGTTGAATACGATTCATCATGACATGATTGTAGGTTTTGAAACGACACTAGAAATGCTCAGCATTCTTAAGATCGACATCCAAAAAAATAGGCAATTACAAGCAAATTATCATGAGCAGCTTTTTAGCGAAATTTCAACGATAAAGAAAGCACTCGAAGAAGTATTACGAAACACCAATGACATATCTTTAAAAATAGATCGATTAATTGATATTAATATTAGAATCGGTCATGAAAATGCTTACCGTAATGTTAGTCGTGTTCTGCAGAGTGTGGAACGTAACATTAAGCCAACAGATATTTACGCCGATCTCCAAATACTCTACAATTTCATCGCGTCAGATCGCATCAATTTACCCGTAACCCCATCTGAGATGCAGCTATGTCTGCCCGAGTACAACAATTATTTAACTGAACTAAACATCAAATTACCGTTTGGCCTCATCGACTTGCGTTATTGGAATGAAATATATACTCAGGGTTATCTTGTAGTGCTGAATCGCTACCGCGAAGATATAGCATTCACCATGAACCAAAATCCGAAAAATGATTTTTTCATCCCAGGTCTAGTAGAAAAATGTCATGAGGCACAAAGTTTTATTATTAAAATTTATCAAGAGCCGATGATTTGGGAGAAACTGCTGGAGAAGTACACCGCAGAGTGGAATAGTATTTTATCGCATTTAACGCAATCTCCAGACAGTCCACTACTACAACTTCAATCCGATGAACTACTGAGTTTAAAATCTCAAACAATTGAGCAACGGAATGCTCTGGCCAAAAACATACTGCAGAAAACATGTCAGTTAAATAAAGTTTGGGTACGTAATGTTAGAGCGCGGCAGTATATTGCTCAAAAATTCCCCAACAACAGTGCGCAAGGACTAGCGTATGATTTTATCGATACAAATCGAAATAGCCCGCCGGGAGAGGCCCATATTGATGAGATAATCGCAGATAAGGGACTGCTTGATGCATTAAGTGAACCTCATATTCTATTTTCACTGCAGACAAACAGCGCCGCCTTAAAAATATATTCTGAGAGCCTATCCACAACGTCCCCCTGCTCTCACGGAAAAAGGGTGATCAAACAACACGGCCAAAACGTAAATCATCAAGCAGGCTCACAACCAGTAACTTGTGTCACGCGCTGCTACTTATTTTCGCTTTCATTTCCCGCACCAGAAGCCACCACCATCGTAGATCTGTACATTAAAAACATTACCCAGTTCCCTGATACTTGCGTTGGATTGCAAGCAGCGTTCCCAAACGAACTTAATCAAACATTTGAATACCAAAAAAATGCCGTCAAACTCAGCGCTCTTATTACGGATATTTCATCTATATCATACGAATCAGCCATCACGATAGCACAACAGTGTTCCACTAAAATCCGTAAAGGCATCCTACAAGAGCGAGCCGCTAGGTTCGATGAAACCAGTACCCGTTTGAGAAAATTCAACGAGGAACATCGCAAAATATCTTCTTTTATAAGCCTAATTGATAGCCAAATTCTTGCCAATCCAGTGCAGAATGCACTTGATGCATGCATCGCTACTGACTCGATTGATGCTCTTCGCGCGCTTTACCATTTTCCCTATTGGTCACATATTATGGGACGACATCCTATTTTTAATAAAGCACACATAACGCTCTCATCCGCCGCACCCACACCTAACACTTCAGATTCTTTCACGCAGCGTCTCGAATATCTCATAGCTGCACAAATACCTTACCGTGTCAGTAATTTCATGTTTGATATTGAATCACTGTTCATGCAATGCGATGCCATCGTATTGCCCTATGATGAGCAGGTTTTGAGTAATTATTTTCAGCAACTAGAAATTTTTAAAACTGAAAGTTATGATCGCAATATTCCTTCAAATAGGAGCGATCGTATTATCTATAAACAGCATATAAATAGACTTCCTGCGCCACTAAAAGCATCTTTTGAAACACTAAAAGCATCACATCACACACTTTCTCAAACAATCATAAAACTTAACACACATTTAGCACAGCTATGCTCCTGTATTAACTTGTTACGTGACCTCACTAATTCTGCCCAAAATCACGTGTCACTGACTCCACTGAACACTTTTTCCTCAACGTCTTTTACACTCTATCCGACTCAAAATGACAGTCTGTTTGATGATTTAGAGCGATTTGCTTTGTATAAAAAGGCTGTCACCATCTCTTTACAACAAACTTATCCAGCATTTAGAAACCAATATTTTAATTATTTTAAACAAGTAGTCTTCCTTCTGATTAGGCAGTTATCACAGCAAATTACTCTGGATGAGTTCAATAACAATCACCCCATTTGCAAAACTATGCAAGATGCTATTGAAGAACTTAAACAGTATCAGGAATTATGTTGCCGAAATGACATTTCTGACCAGTTGGCTATTGACGAAGCTAATGATCAAGTTTCAGATTCAATAATCGAAGATTCTTCAGAAATAAAAGCACAAGCTTCATCTCAAAATTACGCTCAAAATCAATCTAATTTTTGGAATCAAACTACAACAACTATTGCTGTGGTATCGGCAGTTGCAGCGGTTTCAACGGTTGCAGCATATTGTTTGATGAAACGGCGTTAAATTGAGGTCCGACCGGGATTCTATCGAAAATGACGTGATTTAATAGATGAACACACCCAGTTAAGAGATAATTAAATCTCAACTGGGGAGAAAAAATGCGAAGGATAGCTTATTGAACCGGTGGAAATTTTCCACCAGTTCATTTTTTCTTTAATCGGATATTATAGTGTTCTGGAAACTTATCAGGATTATTTTTGATGGCTTTATTGATGGTCTCGAGTTTCTACTTTGTACAAATCAGCGACATCACTGTCTATGATGATGTTTACCTCGGATTTCTATGATTTTTTCTCCAACAATTTCATGAATTGTGATGCCCATTTTAACCCTTTCTCATAGTAATGAAGAACATTAGAGAGACATCGATCTCTTGATGCTAAATTTCTAGTGTTTATAAAAGGTAAATGGAATGAAGCAATTATATAAGGTGAATTGGGTTATGTATTTATTACCCAGAGGTATGATAAAGTTTGAGATAGATAACGTACCTTATCCATCACAAACAGGACTTTTATGAAAAATGATGCCTTGGATTTACTGGACGAAGAAAACGGAAAAAATCGAAAGTTTGTGATAGATAAGATTTTACATCCCCTGAGCGAGCATTTCGATACAAATTCTCTGACAGCATGGTTGGCATTTTATTGCCAAGTTCATGTGAAAGGAGCCCCTGAAAAAACCGAACAAGCCAAGAAAAAGGATTTGGAAAAATTTATCCATTTTTTCCAAAACGAAGTAGGGCACGACCAGGTTGATAATTGGACGCCGGCGGTAAGTAAGCAATTTCAAAAATCCCTTTGTAATGTTATTTTAGAAAAGTCTGGCAAAGGCTATAAAGCTACAACTATAAATAGAACGATGGCCACCATCCGGCATGTTGGCCGTTGGCTTCATCAACAGCGCCCATTAATGGCAGGGGACCCGTTATCACAAGTGAAGGATTTACAAACCGACGCCCCGGATTGGAATGGCATAACATCTAGGCAATTGATGAGATTAAAATCAGCCTGTGAGCAAAGAATCAAAAGCTGTAGTCGTAAAAATCAAAATCCATTGTTGGAGACGGCAGTATTTTATCTACTATTAGGCACAGGATTAAGGGAATCTGAATTAGTTACTATAGATGTTCATCAATATCGTGATAAGGGGCTGTATGATGTGCTTCGTCACAAGAGTAAACGCGTGACTGGCAAAATTCCTATTCCTCAGGAGGCTCGTTTATTCTTAGAGCAGTATCTATCATCAAGAGGCCCAGAATTAGAAGAGCCTTTATTTATAGGGCGCTATGGCTCACGTCTAAAAACATTGGATATTTATAGAATATGTCAAAGAGTTCTAAAACAGGCATTGGCGTATTTGCCTGAACAAGAAAGATTTAATTTTACACCGCATAAGCTGCGGCATACCTTTTTAAAGAAGGTAACGGACAAGCATGGTGTGCATTTTGCGCAGGAAATGAGTGGCAATGTTTCTATTAAAGAAATTTTTCGGTATGCTAAACCTAGTCAGGAAGAAGTGCAGTCTACCATAGAAGCATTATTTGAAAATTGAATTACTCATAATGGGTTTTAAAGGAGATTGATAATGCATATTCCAAAAGAAATTTTAAAGAATTTTGAAGAAATCATCACTCAAAAGAGACAGACTAAGAGTGATTTTGACTTGATATATGCAGATAAGTCATCTTCACCCCATTTAGATGATCCTAATGCGCAATATGTTTCTAAAGGTGAGCTGTTAATTACAAAGAAATCAACAAACAAGAAAAAGCTGTATCAAACTGGACATGGTTGCTTGTGGGAATATGAGTTTGAAATGGATTTAAGAAACGATTATTTTGAATAACAATAGGTTTAAATTGTGTAAATTCCCAATTAATTCATGATTCATATAGCAAGGAGAGTTGCAAATGGATAGATTTTCTAAAGGATCACGAAAGACTTTAAACTTAATTATATTTGCACTATTTGTTTTAACAATGTGGTTTAATATTTCATATTATCATGCCAATCCTGCTAAAGTAGGTGAGTTTTTGGGGTATACCGCAATGATTACTGTTGCTGTATGGTTTTTAAGTCTTTTAATTCCCAAAAAATATGTATTATATAGAATAATGTCTTCCGGAACATTTATTTTACTAATACCTTTGTTCTGTTCGTTTGTCTTTACATGGGAGTTAGTTAAAGAATTTTATGCTACATAAGGCTCGCTATTTTAGGGCAAAGCTTGCGTAGGCTTAAAGTGAGGGAAAAGTAAAGTTAAACAATCTTGAGTGGCCAAGATGTAGAGATTATTAAATAGCATTACCTCGATATGAGTTTTTGAGGTTTTAATAATGAGATGCCAATTTGATATTTTTAAAGCCATATAAATCAAGGATCAAGATTTTAGATTTTCGAGTTATTGAAAAACGGTCGTTTTTTGAGAGTAAATTATTCCCACTAGGGGGCACTTATGCAAGCTCAGAGAAATAGAATAAACCGGTATTAGAGGATCGGGGCCGGACCTCTATTAGTTCAATGACGGTATTGGCCTTTTGAGGTTTGAGTATATAATTCATTTTAAACAATTTACCCCGTCAGGTTTTTTTCATGATTGAATCAGTTGTAGTAGAAGCAATATCAAAGCATCCTGATTACCAGTTATTAAAAAGGGTGCCGTTAACAATTAAATCCAGAATAAACACAGAATCAAAGAGTTTCACAGCAACCATTGTTGATTTAGAGACTATGGGGCTTGATGCTACAAAAAACGAAATTATTGAGGTGGGTTTTCTTTCTTTTTCTTTTTCAACGTCAGACGGCATATTGGCGGTAGTCAATTCATATAATGAATTAAACGACCCTGGCAAGCCAATCCCTGCTGAAGTAACCAAAGTTACAGGGATCACTGATGCAGATGTTAAAGGCAAGACCATAGATTGGGATCTTGTATTAAAAATATTTGAAAAGACCGAGCTGGTCATTTGTCATAATAGTAGTTTCGACCGAAATTTTTTAGAGTTGCAAACGCCATCTGTTATTCAATCTGTTGTTAAAGAAAAGCCTTTTGCTTGCACGATTAAAGACATTAATTGGAACGAGAGAGGATTTGAAAGTTCCAAATTGGATTACCTTAACTGGAAATTGGGCTTTTTTTATGATGGACACCGCGCGATTAACGATTGTTGGGCAACTCTGAACTTACTCTTACAAGCGCCCGGTGTTTTTGATGAATTAAAAAGGAATGTTCGTAAAAAGGAAACCTTAATCTGTGCCGAAAACGCTCCCTATGATAAGAGAGGCTTATTAAAAGCGCGTAATTATCGCTGGTCGGACGGAGAGGCGGGGCGGCTTCCCAAGTGTTGGTGGATTTGTGTGCAAAACGAGTTTCTAGATGCTGAAAAACACTGGTTAGATGATGAAATTTATAATTCCTCTGGTGCAAGTGACTCGATTTTAAAAATTGAAATAACAGCTAGGAAACGATATTCATTTCGAGCGGAAGAAAGATTATAGCCTCTGTATTCCAACCTCTAGCTATCAAATGGAGTTAAACGTTTTGATTAAATACTACCAAAAATAAGAAACCAACCTTATTGATAGCAAAAACAAGGCATTATTAAACAGATAGGATGCTATCACTACGCTATACTCTAGTGATTGTCACATATTTGCACAAGTGGGAGGGGTAGCCGCAATGAGTTTATCACCAGGTGTATTTGCATCTGCGCTCATGCTGGCATTACACAAGTTTATTTGCGCCATTTTGATTGATTAATGGGCTATGCACAAAGTCACGAGACACCTTGATTATGAATGATGAATTTGAAAGATATAGAGCCTCTTATGTAAGAGCGGAAAGCAGGGCACTAAAAGAAAGGGATCGATTAAAACATCAAAACGCTAGAAAAATGTTTGATACCAAAGAAAGCATTGAGTGTGCTATTACAAACGCGATCTTTCCAGGATTAGCGGTATTAGAACTGTCTAATGGCCGAGTTGGAATGGGATTTTTTCGCAATGAGAAGTGGTTGGTTTCTAATGCGCATGTTATTCATGATAGCAGTGATATTCTAGAAGGCATCGTCATCAGAACCTATAACCAAACAGAAACGGTGTTGCAGGTAGCTCGAGGGTACCATCGCCCATGGAATAGTGTCCATTCTCCAGACATAGTGGTATTGAATACACAAGAGGCACATACAAGCATCCCATCCCATGTATTGTCTTCGGATGAAACATATTCAGGGAGGCATTTTTTCTATGTAGATGCTGATTTTCAAGTGCATTTCTTGATACCGATATCTAATCCTAATGAACTTCCGATGCAGTTTATTTGTGAAGACAAAAGTGACCCTAAGTATGGGTGCTCTGGCGCGCCTATTTTTTCTGCAGAAGTGCTGATAGGTAGAACCTCAAGCTGGCGATTTGAAATCGTTGGAGCAGTGTATGCGCGCGCTCAAGGTAATATATTGTGCGGCATTCCGATTGATCAAGAATTCGAACAAATAAGACGAATTCTCATTGCTTTGGATTCTATTGCACGACAAAAGCAAAGGCAGATATGTAGTACTATTTTAGGAGATAGACAGCAAGCACTGATTTCTCAAACATTAGCAGAACAAGACCAAGCTATTGCAGAAGCTGGCATTCAAATCTTCACAGCAGGCCATAGTGTTTTAAGCATATCGTTGCCGACTGGTTTAGAGCGCTTAGCGAAAAATACTTATGCTAAATTAGAAGAATCCTATTTGCAAAGTATCGGTGGTCTTTCTTTGCTAGAAGTTAAAAGCTCCTTTTTGCAATTTTTGTATTATATTCAACAACAGCAATCCTTATTCATAGGGTATGATAAAGATACGCCCGCATTAGAATCAGAGTATTGGAGATTAGACTGTAAAAAGGGTGGTGATAAAGCTTTATTTCGAATCCTGCAAATACAAGACAATACTGGGCTCGGGGTTACCGTCCCAGGCACGTCAAAATCAGCTTCTTCTATATTCGCGCAGGTAAAAATATCTAAAGATATTCTATATATCAATGGTGAACCCTTGCGAGATGATTTGTATAAAAGCCATGTTGCTATCGAACAAAATAAGACTGAAAAAGAGATTTCAATCAAGATCGATTTTACAACCATGGACGCTATTAAGTGTCAAAAATATCAACTCACAGAAAGAAGAAGCGCGTCACCTTCCATGAGGTTGTTTCACGCGATTCCATTAACGAGCATACACGGGTATGAAACCATGCAACAATCGGTCATGAATAAAGAGGTCGATCGCATTAATGGTACGAATGAAGCAGGCGATACGCCTTTGATGGTTCTTTTAAAAAAACAACTGGCAGACCCTGGGCAACGCGCTAAAGCTAAATTGCTGGTATCCTGTAGTATTTGGAATCAACCCAACCTTGAGGGGAAAACAGCGCAAGACTTGTTGCAAGAACACTCGGATCAGGAGGCGTTAACAAGTTATTTTGGGTTAGATAGATGAACTTTGAGTTAATTGACAGTTGGCTTAATGTGTACCAAGGGGTTCGTTGTAGGAAGGTGCAAAATTTTCCGAACCACCTCTGCAACCCTTTGCCGGCCTAGGCTGCAGCCAATAAATCCATTATTTCTCTATAACATCATGTAAATTAAGGCATTCCTTCTTGTTGTAAAATTCATATATTCCAATCAAGTTAATATGCCGCCATGCAACCGTAGATGTGAGGCAACATAATGGCTTATTTGTCTCTTAGGGGTCCTGTGTACAAACCCCCAAAAGTGGTCGTTCTGAGATAACACTATGAAAAATATAGATATTTTTCCCTCTAAAATTAGTTTAAAAATATTTCATTCAGAGCAATAAATGCATGATTTGAATTGGTTTTGTTGCTTAATTTAGTGAAACGACCACTTTTGGGGGTTCGTACACACGACCCCAAATAGATACGATGTGTAATTGGGCCTACAGCTCCGTCGCGCTATAACGCAAAAACTAGAATAAGATTATTTTGTTTCTGCATATTAACCCTAATTTCAGGGAGCTAGATGTTTTGATTCGATGCTACCAAAAATATGAAACTAACCTTGTTGATAGTAGGAATAAGATATTTTCTATCGGAGCAGAATAATATCAGTAGGGTATATCTTAATGATTATTTTCTTAATAGCCGTGAAGAATAAAGCATTTCACATTTTATAATATTTTAATGTATATCGCGACGATTATCGCAGTATAATGCATTCAAACAGTCTAAGTTATACTAATAATATGCAAAATCATGATTACAGACAAGAGCGCTCGTATACCAAATATTTAGCAGAAGGTCTCTATTATGTCTATGGCTGGCAACCATTTATACATCATTTGAAGAAATACTACGAATCGCACGATAAATTTCGGTCGTTGGTGGACGACGACAATGGAGATTCTCGTCTTAGTTTAAAGAATTATTATGTCAACTTAGCATTGGTGACCGAAGGCCGTCATGAAGAGGTGGCGAGTCAGCTGAAAGAAAGTTCCTTAAAAAGAGAAGAGCGCTATCAAGCGTTATTATTATCAGGTGACACCTTAGGCGTGAACGAGCTCTTTGATAATCTAGACTCAAGGTCGGATACGGCAGGTTGGATATCGATTACGGGGCGAGCAGGTGCTGGAAAAACGACGTTATTACAGTATATTGCTTATCGTTGGGGTGGTGTGCGAGAGGGTTTATGGCACAATCGATTTGATTTTGTATTTCGAGTGCAATTGAATTTATTGAAAGATGCCAAATATAAACACTACTCATACGAGCGGATTCTAAGCAAGATAATTCATGAAAGTTTTGCCAAAACAGAAGGATACGATGAGGTCCTATCAGAAGATAATATTTATGCCTGTTTAATGGAAAAAGCCTATCGTAATCGAACCTTATTATTACTGGATGGTTTTGACGAAATCCAGGGGTTATACAATGATGAGCATAAACATCTTAAGGATTTTATTGATGGCGTCATGAGCCAATTTCCAAATGGCGTCATGGCGACTCGTCCGGATGCATTACCCAAATCATGGCAATTAGAAAGCCCGTCACGTTTTAAAAAACAATATGAAAACGTAGGATTTACGATTGAGAATGTACACCAATACGTTGATAAATACTTTGGTGAAGAAGAGATTGCTCACAAAGACAGTTTACGAGCTGCATTAGATGCACATCCTGAGATGATGAGCTTAGCTCAGATACCTATTAATGCGCATATTTTATGTTTAACTTGGAAAAGCAGGACACAAAACACGGTACAATCTCCAAATGTTGCTAATTTTACCATGACCCAGCTGTATCATACCTTGCTGCTGTGGTTGGTGAGGCGCTACTGTAAGAAATTCAAATCCATCACTGAAAAAGACGACTCCCAGTTACTATCGATATGTGAGAAAGAGAGATCGACCTTAGCAAAGATAGCTTATACCGCTTTTGTAAATAAGAAGGTTCAATTTTTAGAGGGTGATTTTGTCAAGAAACATGTCAAAAGCTCAAGATTTATGGAAGAGTTGAGTAAGGAATTTGGCATACTTCGTGCTTTCAATGAAAGAGACGATGGTTATGCCGAGTATTATTATTTTGTACATTTAACCTATCAAGAGTTTTTTGCAGCACTGTATATAGCAAAGCAATTATCATCCACACCCCAGGCTGTTCGCGAAAATGAGATTGAGCGGCGAAAAAACATACAAGATGTGACAAAAGTCATTGCAGACAATCGCGACAATCCTCAATATGAAGTGATTTGGGTATTTTTGGCAGGCTTATTATCCACCGCTGAATATCAAGCGGGTGCGGGTTATTTTTGGGATGTCATCATTGCGTTTCCAGAAGAAGATGTACAAGCAGTCACATTTCATCCGCATATCAAACTATTGAAATCCAAACAAAGGCTTTGTCGCGAAGCGTTTTTGACGTTGAGGCATGACGTCACACTATCTGTCCCTCAACGACTATCTGAATTACGAACACATTTTCAGCATGTGCATCTGTGGCAAGGTGTGCAGCAAACTCAAGAATTGATACAAACATGGGATGATACAGATGGTCATTCTGTAGTAGCAAGAGTCTATCACAATACACAACAACAATATCAAACAGATGCTTTGGTGTTAGGATTTGGAGCTAAGACTACGTTTTCATTATCTACATTTATGATGACGATACCTTTATTTCGGAAACATGTTAACGACTTGTTGGAAAAGTGCAAGGATTCAGAAAAGAATGTCCGCCGCGCTGCAGCTAGCGCATTAGGCCAATTAGGGGTTAAAGACCCGGCTATCATTCAAGATTTACGGAATTTATTGAAGGATTCAGAGGGGTATGTCCGCCGCGATGCAGCTCTCGCATTAGGCCAATTAGGGGTTAAAGACCCTGCTATCATTCAAGATTTACGCAATTTATTGAAGGATTCAAAGGAGTATGCCTGCCGCGATGCAGCTCTCGCATTAGGCCAATTAGGGGTTAAAGACCCTGCTATCAT
>CAZVEH010000002.1:63240-84927 GCA_964625775.1 uncultured Legionella sp.
AGGGGTTAAAGACCCTGCTATCATTCAAGATTTACGCAATTTATTGAAGGATTCAGATAATTATGTCCGCCGCGCTGCAGCTAGCGCATTAGGCCAATTAGGGGTTAAAGACCCTGCTATCATTCAAGATTTACGCAATTTATTGAAGGATTCAGATAATTATGTCCGCCGCGCTGCAGCTAGCGCATTAGGCCAATTAGGGGTTAAAGACCCTGCTATCATTCAAGATTTACGCAATTTATTGAAGGATTCAGAGTGGCATGTCCGCAGCGCTGCAATAAAAGCTTTAAACCGTCTCAATGCCTTAACAGTGGATACTTGCATAGAAATATTAGGAAACGAAACAGAAGCTGAAAATATAGTCGAAATATATCTTGCGCTGTTAAGAATAAACCCCGAAGAGTATGTGCCATTTTTAGCAACGAACCTCCATCCAGACTTACTTTATTTTTTTATGTCGACTTTGTATTTCCAAGGAGCAGTGATGTTCCAAAAAGAAGGTCAACTATTTCTGAATGAGACTTTGCTTGATTTCAACGTTGAAATGATTCAACGCATTCATTCTGCCAAAGTGTGGTTTACTGAAGGGATGTCTGAGTATTCAGAGAGTATTCAGTCTATGAGTCTTCCTATAGGAGTATCTCAAATAACCTACGTTTTGACAGAGGATTTTTTAACTACAAATTTACCAATAGATGAGCTATCAGAGTCGCAGCGATGGAAAGCAATGGTGGATTCGTCTTTCAGTGTTTTGTTTCATCGCATCGATGATTTGAATCAAGATGTTGCCCACATCAAAGAAGCGTTGAATCAAATCAAACAACAAATGGAAACTGAATGGGAA
This sequence comes from uncultured Legionella sp., assembly GCA_964625775.1. Classification (GTDB taxonomy): domain Bacteria; phylum Pseudomonadota; class Gammaproteobacteria; order Legionellales; family Legionellaceae. The sequence continues at coordinate 64,085 of CAZVEH010000002.1, forward strand.
AACGTAAAAGCCACATTATCAAGAGAGGACGGTGCTTATATCAATCAATTCAAGCAACAATTGGTACAGATGTATATAGTAGCCAATGTGGCATTGAGTGGTGACGTCCAGATGCGGCTAACGGGCACAGCAGGCACTGTGGTTACCGTGTTGGATGTGATAGCGGGTTTGGTACCTTGGGGTGGAGGTGCTGTGCAAATGTTGTCTTATTTGACGCAAGCAATCGCTGAAAAAATCAAACAAAATCGTATAGAACGGGTGTTGCGTTTAGGGGGCACCCCAGAAGAAGTTGCAAAAATAGCGACTATTTTAGGACAGAGACTATTGCATTGCTTAGAAATAGAGCATTTCAGTCGTAATGGAAGAATGAATCGCTTGTTTAACAGTTTAGGCAACCTAGTTGGCAGTTATGCAGCAACAGGATTGTATGGCGCTTTATTTGAAGCATTCACTGAAAGCGGTGTTGTTGATAGCATGGTCAGTGCAATCGTAGAAACGATGACGCTACCAGACATAGAAGAACGAGCAAGCCAAGATGCGCAATTATTATTGTCAGCAATTATGGAAGAGGGTGTTCCTCACAACCAAGACAGTCGAATAGATATAGACCGGCTGTTTTTATATTCAGCACCACTTTTAACTGTTATTGACCGTATATTTATAAGAATAGTGGGGCAGTATTGTGATAAACATGGGTACGACGTAGTTAACATTAGTAAGGTTAAGCATAGGACACAATTTTGTGCTGAATTTGCAGAGGTGTGTCATAAGAGGGGGAGCGCTACAGCTGTGTGTATAGAAGACTTGGTGAGAAGAAATGATTTTATAGAAAATGTAGCGACGGAATGTAATCGTCGAAATATTTTGTATCGCAGCAAGGAGCTGAATGTTTGGAGTTTTTTAGGCAAAAAGAATTTGTCTATGACGCTTTCAATCAATAAGAAAATATTAGAACCTGAGTCTGCAATTATCGAAGAGATTTATACTCGCGCGCTGAAGTAATTTTGGTACATTATTTGTTGCAACCAAGCTGAGGCTTAAATCGATTGGTGTGCTAGTTTGGGTTGATCTACATAAACTCATTTTAAATGAAAAATATTATAGTTTGTGAAAGATAATATTCTTATAATTTTTATCTAACAAGAATTAAGAGTTTTTCTTAAAACTTCCTCTGAGAATTCTGCTGTTAAAGCGTTGTTATAAATACTGATGCGACTGCTTGCTTTAGGTTTTAAGTAGAAAATACCTATCCCTTTGGGATGTTGTGTAGATGCATAGTTATCAGCTAGCTTTTCAATAAAAGCATCTCGTGTCTCGGTTTTTTCTATGCGTGTTGAAACAGCATCCGCTTTATCATGCCAACTACTGATAGCTTGTCCAAAAAAACCATTACGTTTGAAGCTATTATGACTAACATTTTTTACAATTAGATTGTTGGCGTCACAGAATTTTTTTAGCAAAATAAGAAACAGAGCTTTCATTGTGGCAGATATAGGAGCGGAGTATAGAAATAATTGATTTATAATGGCTGCACCTGTTTTTTCTGTGGGGACTCCATTTTTAGCAATAGCAGCAATAAAATATTGAGCATCCTGTGTTGCACGTTCCTCTAGGGTTACCGTGTCTTTTTGAGTCTCTGTGCTGTTATCAAGAATACTAAACAATGCCCCGTAATAACCATCTGTAGAGTAAGATTCAAGTGCATCCTCTGCGCCGGATAATAGCTTTGATAGTATGGTTTCGTCGGCATTATCGAGATCACGGCAGTGAAACAAACGGGCACTGATATGGTTTGAAGTAGCGGGGATTTCATCAGGGGATCCAAGTTGTTTCAAATTTTCCATGCGTTTTTTGGTTAATTGTGTATCGGCAAATTTGATGAGATACGCTAACACTTTCGCAGCACCGCCTACTACAGGAATAGTGTTACTGGCAATGTTAAGGATGATGGATGCGGCATTAGCATGATTGGAAGGTGTTAAAGGAATGACGCCTATTGAGGTGGCAAAGGCGATATGATGCATTTCAATCAGTGTTTGCTTGAACTGCTTCATGTAAGTGTTTTGTTCGGGAGAATAAGGATTTGGTTGGCCGCCGTTCTGGGGTTGTTGGTTTGCATTTTGATTGGTTAGACTTAATAACAGTGCCTTTATATTTTCTATCGAAGCATATTGGTCTTTCAGCATGTCTTCAAGGCGCTTTAAATTTTCATTTATATTGCTGTTTTGTTGAAGTCTTAGCTTTTGTTCATACAAAGTTTTGAAGTCTGGTAATGGAGTAGGGCTGGGCAACGAAACAGATTGATTAAGGTTGTTTAATACTCCGGGTAATTGTTCAGAACAAGATGCGGTCGCTTGAATAAGCTGTGTTTGAAAATCATTAATTTGGGTAGCAAAACGCTGTAATTGTTCGGCTGTGCCTGATAATGTAAAAACGCTACTAGTTGTATTGGCTTGTTTATCTTTGATAACGAGTGTAAATGTATCATCCTTTATAAGGACAGTACTGGCATGCAGCCATGTAGATATTACAAAAAAACGTTGAACAGTAGTATTGGTGAGTAATTCCGGAAGCATAGCATATGCAATAGGCGGAGTTTTAAATAGCGCTATGCATATATCTTGTGTGACTTTAATATCAGTTTCTGATGTATCATCCATTTTTTGGAGTAAAATTTTCAAAATTTCAACATTATGAAATGTTGGTATAATTTTTTTTATGGCAGCTACAGCGTCTCTACGAACATATTTATTAGCACTTTTCAATTTAATTGATAATGTGCTTAATCCGTCTTCATTACACTCACCTAAGGAGTACAATATCTTTGTTACAGCAATTTGAACAGATTCGTTATTGTCACTTCTTTGTAATAATCGAAGTTCACTTAAAGTAGCATCATCTTTTACTTCGATCAGGCCTAGTGTTTTAATGGTTCTTTTGCGAATTTCTGGGTTTGTACTTTTTAATAAAGGTCGCAATACGCTGCAAAATGTTTCCTTATTGCCGGGTCCTAGTGTATGTAGTGTTTTAACAGTAGCAATTTGAATGTTTTCGTCGCTATCCTTGAGCAGTAATTGAAGTGCGCGCAAGGTGGTATTATCTTCTACTCCTACTTCGTTTTGTTCAATTACCTTAAGGGCTGTTAGGCAAATATTTTTATCACTACTCTTTAATAGTGGTCGTAACAAGTCAAGCAATTGTTGATTACTGAGTCTCAGTTGATATATTGCTTTAACAGCCGCCGCTCGAACATTATTGTTGCTACTTTGCAGCGATGCTTTAAGTTCTGTCAAAGTGGGTTCTTTGTTAGCTTCAGCTTGACCTATTAAGTTTGATTTATACTCAGAAGAAAGCCTGCTAGAGCGGACTGCCTCCAAAATATTTTCGTTTTGCTCTCCGAGTTGGATTAGTACCGCAGCTACTCTAGCTGGCGTATGTGGGCAATAGGAAGACTGCTTGGCATCTTTTAGATATATTTGAAGCGCACTCAATGTTTCTTCATCATTGGAACCTATTTCACCTAAAGCCTGCGCTGCAAATGTACGGTTAGCGCCGTCGTAAGAAACCTCTTTATTTTTTACCACGTTTCGAAGGGCGCTTAATGTGGCTTCATCGTTAGCTCTAAGTTTGCCTAGTGCTATTGCTGCATCTTTACGAGTATTTTGTTCGACTGACTCTGAAAACATGCGGGATGTCACATCCGTGCCTCTGGGAATTGCTTTGTATTCTAAGAGTTTTCTCAATCTACTAAGTATGTGTTCATCTTTAATTCCGGCATCTCTTAGCGTATCTATTGTCTCTTTACAAATGCTGTTATCTCTATGAATTACGTGCTCTCTTAACGTATGAAGTTGTGACGCCCAAAGAGGTATTTGAGAGAGTAGGGTAGATATAGTTAAGGGCTCAATCTCAGGTAGTTCAAATATTTTTCTGTCGTGCTGATATTGTTTTTTCTGTTGATTGTATAATTGGTATACTGCATCATCGTTTTTGTCTAAAGAATCATCTAATGCTGACACTAATTCTTCAATTTGACGAAGGCTATCCCAAGCTGTGATATTAAATATTTTATCTTTCAAAATACTTAGTATTTGGGGTAATACCAAATTCGCGGTTTTAATGCGGTAGGTATAATGCATCAGCAGCCCTTCTTTCAATATTTCATGATAGCTCTGTAGAGTCTTAGACTGAGGGCTCATGCCTATAACAACTGAAATTTCATCATCCACTGTCGTGGACTCAGAAAATATATCCCAAAAATAATTCGCGCCCAACGTGTACTGTGGAGTTGCTAAGAGTCCCGCTAAAAAACGCCAGATAATGGCATACCTTGGATTATTTTTTTTGGTTTGAATGAAGCACACTAAATCTTGAATAGTTTGGCGACGCTTTATTTCTTCGTCAATGTCAGTTGTTGAAATAGCGGACAGTTGTTGTGCTATATGCAGTGCCGCGAAATATTCTTGATAGGTCAAATGAATAAAATAATGCTTGTGGTATTCACCTTTTTTTATTGGAGTAGCTGATTTACGCAGCATGCCAAATTGTGCAGTAATACGATGTAATAGAGGATTATCTTTTGGAAAATGTTTTTGTAATAGAGTATCACTTAAGGACTGAATTTCATTCCGAACAAATCCATCATAAGCCAATTTAGCTAGTATTTGGAGTTCATCTTTACAGCGGTCAAGCTCTGTTTCTTCTAAGATTGTTGCAGGGTTGATACCATCTCTTTTTTCTTTAGCTGTTAGCTTGAAGTTTTTATCATAACGTCTGGCTAAGCAGACTACCACTCGTTGATATAGCATGGTCATAGAAGTTATGGGACTTTGCTCTTCTTGCCAGGTCAAACATATTGCAGAGATATTCACTGGTATCTGCGCAAGTCCCAGCATTTCAGGATTGCAATTGAGCTGGGTTAACAATGTCTGTCCCAATTGTGGTTGTGCTATTTCATTGAAGTAATTGAGAACATATCGTTTTACTTCATCTTGCGTTAACCCAAGAAGTTCGAGTCTTTGCAGCTTGCTTGGGTTGTTCCTTGGGAGCAAAGACGCAGGAATGACCTTAGGACGAGCGGTTAAAATACCATTAGGGAAGGTCATGGCTGTGTCGATTAACGATGTCAGAGCTGAGTCACTTCCATACATTGAATGCACCTCATCATAGCCATCTAGCAACAATAGAATTTGTTTTGGATGTCTTGTTAAGCACATACGAATATTTTCAAACGTAAATGGCGGTGTTGTAGTGGTGTCTAAGCTATGGGAAATAAGCCACGCAAGTCGACCGATACCCGAGCTATCTGGGATATTGTTCCAAAAATTCTCTTGACCAACCAAATTAAGCTTAGCTCGAAACACAAATTCAAAGCGATTATTCCATATAGCTTCACCTAGCCCCCAGCGATGGCTAATATATTGTAATAATGTGGTTTTCCCAGTACCTGCTCGACCTACGATAAATGCCCAATTTGTTTCCTCACGGGTTATCATTGCATTTTTGTCAAATACCGCATCAATACCACGTGTTTTTCCTTCGTTTAATAAAGATTGATATATTTCTTCACGATTAAGCGTTGTTGCAGCAGAGGATCTCCCGGAAATCCAAGCTTGTTCTTGTTCTTTGTGTTTTATTTGCTCAATTAATGCTAAATTAACAAAACAATGCTCCAGTGAAAGCGTTGGTATTAAGTTGTCTGTAGACTCGGTATCTTCTGCAGACGGAGTGTCCTCGATTAACTTGGGTAGATTACCATCATTTTTGTAGTGTTGGTGTAAAGCTGTGGTGAAGTTTTCCCAGCCAAAGGCGGTTAACATCCAATCAGCGGTTGCTTTTCTCCAGGAGCGCGTTTTATCGATGTGTTTGGATTGCATATTGCCATCAAATCATTGCAAATTTGCCAAATAGTAGCAAAATGTGTCGCTTTTGGCCAGGGTAATTTTTACACGGTGGAGAGGGTTATTAAGCAAAATGTCTATCGTGAGCCCTTACAAGTCACCAATTATAATGCGTCTATTTTTTCCTACCCAGTAATTGGGCACACATCTAAGGATGGATTTTACTTCTGTTTTTACTTTAATATTTTGATATATATAGAAAATATGAAGCCACCCATAAGATTCGTAATATACGAATGAGTAGGCTTCATTATTGATAGGAGTCAAGATCGGGTCAGAAACACTGATAATTTTCTGCATCGGGAATTCTTTAGCTTTGCCGTTTGTCCGAAACTGTATAACTAAATTTTTACCGTAAGGCATGCCGTTTAATGCGTTTTTTATCTCAGAAGGTGCACTCAACTTTGTTTGTGCGCAATGTTGAGTGCTATCGACCATACAGCAGAAGGATTTCATGAAATATTTGAACAAGTTTTCTTTGTTTATAGATTTTTTCAAATTTATAATTTTTTTATCAGCAATTTTCTGTTCATTCTCAATTAAATAATCAAAAAAACACTCATAGGCCCGATCATAATGTTGGGTTGTTTCATTATTGCATTTGGCACATAGATTTTTTTGAAATTTCAAATGATCTGATTTTGATGATTGTATAATTTTAATGCTTCTGTCTTTATATATTTTCAACGGAGATTTTTCTAAAGGGTTATTAAACATTAATTTTTCAACAATGCTTCTTTTGATCAGGTGTTCTTTTGTGGTTGCCTCATTCCCACACAACCAGCATTTTATCATTCTGTTTTCCTTGGGTTATATTTCAAACATCGAAATTTGAGATAGATAAAATTTGTTAAGGGTGTATTTAATTATTTTGTGCAGCGCTAATCCCGGCTTTTATGCCCTCTCTAAGCGCAGTACTTCCTATTGGTGTAATCGGTGCTATCGGATAAATTGGAACGATAACCATATTTCCCTTTATAGTTTTATACCCTTCGTTAAACCCATCGCAAAATTCGGAAGCATAAGCGGATCCAATAAAGACCATAAGCAGGAGGGGCTTATTAAAGTTCTTTTCATGTAAGTGGTCGTTTAAAATACATGTATATAAAATAGACTATATTCCACACATTACAACTAAAGCTTTAATCGACTATTAATTCAACAAGTCGGGCTGAGCTCTCTAGATGGAGTTGGTACTAAAAAAACGGGGCAGGTCATGTAGACCGTCTAAATAGCATTTCCAAGCTTCGAGTATGTTTTTATGTGTTGTAAATTCAATGTCAATCATATTTAATGCACGAACATGTTCAAAGGAAACCCTGGCTCCTCGTTTGGCCATAAGTGATTTAAATATATTTAATTTTCTACCCATTTTTGAACTTGGATAGATAAAATTGGGCCAACAACTATGGCTAAAATAGTTAGAATTTCTACGGTTTTCACAGAGTTTCTCCCTGAAAATTTTATGTAAGACGATATACTGATAAACTTCTTCAAACAAGTATAATGAATATTGATTAAGCGATGATAATATGTAGTAGCTTTATCTGTGGTTGGGTATTACATAATAGTTATTTTAATATTTAATGGATTTTCAAATTGAACGATATATTAGCGGATAAAGATCTGGATAAGATTTATAAATCAATTGTTACTCATATACACCAAGCACGTGTAAGTGTTCTGAAATCGATCAATCACGAGCAAGTAACTGCCTATTGGAATATCGGTCGAAATATTGTTGAACAAGAGCAGCATGGGGAAAATCGCGCTAATTATGGCAAAGCTTTACTCGAAAAACTATCTACTCGCTTAGGCGCAGAGTTTGGGAGGGGTTTTGGTGTTACTAATCTTAAATATATGCGCCAATTTTATCTAACTTACCCAAATCGAATTGGTCACAAGGCTTGTGACGAATTCGATTCCATGCCATTTAATCCCAATCTTAGCTGGTCTCATTATCGATTATTGATGCGGGAAACAAGGCCTAATGTACGCGGATTTTATGAAATAGAGGCATCAAAAAGTCATTGGTCTGTACCTCAATTACAAAGACAAATGAGTTCATTTTTATTTGATAGGTTAACTGCAAGCAAAAATGAAGAGGCGGTAATAAAACTAGCCAATAAAGGTCACATTGTTACGAGTGCTGAGGATTCCTTAAAAGATCCCGTAGTACTAGAGTTTTTAGGATATAAAGAACATCATGTCTATACAGAAAATGATCTGGAAACTGCAATAATCAACCATTTGCAAGAGTTTTTGCTTGAGATGGGGAAGGGTTTTGCCTTTATTGGTAGGCAAAAGCGTATCACGATTGAAGGTGACCATTTTTATCCAGATTTGATTTTTTACCATACCATCTTGAAATGTTATGCAATTATTGATCTAAAAATAGATCATCTGACTCATGGTGATGTAGGACAGATGCAAATGTATGTTAATTACTATGATCGGGAAGTAAAACAAGAAAACGATAATCCAACAATAGGGTTGTTATTGTGTGCTGAAAAAAATGATGCAGTAGTGAAGTACACGCTTCCTGAAAACAACAAACAAATATTTTCAAGAAAGTACCAACTACATTTACCAACGATAGAACAACTTCGAGAAGAGGTTAAGCGTGAGTATAAAGAGGCAACGTTATTATTAAATCGAGAAATTGAAGAAAAAGATAAGTAGGGCATACAGTGTGAAGTCACAAATTGCGATCCGTCATTTTGGCATTAAGTCTGGTTAATTCTATAATCAGACCTAAGATAAAAAGTGTCCTCAATGTAGTCAACGTTAAATAATAGACATATGTTTGGAGTTTCTGGAGTATCGACAGCTATATTTGGCCTAGGGCTCCGGAACTCGTGCCCTGACGCAAAACTCAGGTAAGAAATTGTCAACGCACAATATCTAGAGATTTAAACTTTTTATACCATTACATAATCAAGCATTGTGTCATTTGAAGGTCCTCGTTAGGAACCCCCAAAAATGCTTAGCCTAACATTAAACAGCTTTCCAGAAATGTTGTTTCAGATGCTTCTCAAGCTCCCGAATAGAATACATGTGAAAAAAATATCAGAGATTGAAGAATTAATCGTAAAAATAAGCTATATAATTCGAATTATCAGATTTAGATGTGGAGTTTGGAAAGTTAGCAAATAAATTTAATAAGTAACTTTCAAATACAACTTGAATTTTTCGCCTTTTTGTTGACTCAATAAATATTTTTTTATACCATAATGATCTTATTTTGATCACGAAATGATTAAAAAAGTCCAACTTTATATAGGAATGTTTATGCCAGAACCAGTTACCATGAGTGCGGGGTATTTTGTTATTACAGGAGTGCTTACTGTTGGTGGAGTTGTAACCGGCTACTTCATACGTCAGGAAGAGGAAATAAAGCGCGCAAGACGCCAAGCGCAACTGGAGCGAGCACGCCAAGAACAGCAAGAAAGAGATAGGGTTGCTCGAGAAGCAGCTAATACTATGACCATGAGGATTGGAAATGATGCTGATGCAATCATCTTTAGAATGCGCGATAAACAGCAAAACTTTTCTGAGTTAATTTCTTCATTAAATACGGTAATTGCTGGTAACCAACACTCTACTGGCGAGATTCAAGGCATTATCAATACAATGCAAGAAAATCTAAAGGGTTTGATTGAGGCGACAGATGCTATGAGTGGTGAGCTTGCAGCTCTGCGTGATAAATTAAAAACATTAACTACAAATTTGGAAGAAACGAGTAATCAACTTGCTGAAAAAGATAGAATGATGCGAGATGCCATTAATTCACTTTCAAGCAGGACAGAAGGTTTAAGTTTTCGAACAAGTCAAAGCATTGAAGAGTTACAACAACAAGCACAAGAGATTGATCTAAATATACCTCAGAATACTGAACTAATGACTCTTAGGTCTGAATTAACAAAATACAAACAAGAAAACCAATTGCATCACCGAAGAATCGCCGAATTAACGGAAGTTAACCAACGACAATCTACAATTATTGCAAAATTGAGCCCAAGTTCTGTTAGTGGTCGATTTTCAAACGACTCTTCTCCCGCTCAACAAAATAGACCACAAAGACCGAAAGAAGGTTCTTTATTTGATCACTCAAGGAAGCCTGGTACAAATTCAGATTCTAAGAGCGCTGGTACGGTGCTGTCTTCAAGCCTTCCGACGAAGTTTGGTGGTACTCATTATTAGTCAAGTTGATTATGAGTCTTACCGCTTATCCGCCCAATTCGGCAATGAGGATTATGAAATTGCGACAACGTTCACCACTGCAGAAAACCCTATGAAAGGATACACATGCCACCCAAAGACTCATCCTCTGCCGCATAATTTAGAGAGGCACACTCATTAAAAGAAACAGGATCACTAAAAAAAATCCCCTGTTGGGATGGTCGCGATTGTGGCTGTATCGCCGCGACTGGATGCGCTAAATCACATTGCAGTGCTCGAGTCGTATCGTTGGTCTCTAATATTTCGAAGGCAGAATGATTGTTTCTATCTTTTACAATACTAATCTGAGCTGTGACCGAGGTACAATTAAGCCGCTTAGGAGGCTGTGGATCTAAACACTGTTCACCTTTAAGAATCGTTTCCATTTCTTTGTTGCCAAGTTCAATAGCATAATCAACCGCTGTTTTATTTTTGGCATCTTTAATATCTACTAAAGCATCACTGTTTTTTAATAATTGAGCAATTTTCTTATGATCTCTGAGCACCGCCAGATGAAGAGCAGTAAATCTCTTTTCTGGATTACTATCTTGTGCATTTATATTTTTAACATATTGAATAAATATTTGAATGTCATCATATCGATTATTATGGGTAGCTATGCGTAGTCCTTTTTCTAAATTTTCTTGAGAATCATTTAGCAGCTTATACTCTTTTAGCTTGGATTTGGGAAAACCAAGCGCCGGTTTAAAGAAATGAGAATTAGACTCTATGTTAGCTTTCTCGTTGACTAAAACACTTGCGGAATTTCCTTTCTCAGCGTTTAATAAATTTAAAGGTAAGCTCATGAGGACTATTTTTGCTTGCTCATGCCCTGCCTTTGCAGATTTTTCAAACAACAGAAGCGCTTGTTTTTTGTCAGCTTCAAAATTTTCATCACTGCCATGCCAATAAAGCATGGCCAAGTTATACGTAGCATGTGGAAAAACATGAGTATAACTTAAGCCTTCTATGTCAATGCGTAACTGCATTGCCGCACTAAAGCATTCTATTGATTTGTCGGTATCTTTATTAACACCACGCCCTGATTTATACAGAAGACCTAATTGATTATAGCTATTAGCGCTTCCCGCCAGGGATGCCTTTTGATGATAAATAAATGCTTTTTCATGAGAGCCTTGCTCTTCATAAAAATAACCAAGAGCGCATAAACAGGCAGCATGTTTCAGGCTTGCTCCTTGTAGCCAATACTTTTCTGCTTTCTTGCTATCTTTCTTAATGATTTCTCCTGCATGATATAGAGTGCCTAGTCGACCTAAGGCTGGTGGAAAACTCTCCTTAGCCAAAGCATTTAATAGACGCATAATTTTAGCCCGCTGCTTTTTAGTGAAAGGGGCAGTCTCCATATAAGCGTCAATGACGACGGCTTTGAATTTATCCTCTACTATTGAAAAAACTGCTTCATCTTCTTGTTGCCAGAAGCTTTCAACAATACCTTTACGATCTACATCAGATAATGGTTTCCGAAAGTATATAGGCGATAGAACCATTGCTTGTGCTTCAATACAATTTGCTCTTGCAGCATCAAGTAAATAGTCATTTTGCTGGGTTTTCTCTATGCTGGGGTGAAAAGCCAATTGGAACAATGCTTTCTTAAAATTATTATTTGCAGAGCGTTTGAGGTAGTTAAGGCTGAGCATCTCATCTTTTGTTGTTCCTATACCGAGTTGATAACATCTTGCTATTAAGCATTGTGCGTCCGGATCGCCTGCATCTGCAGCCTGCTTAGCATACTTAAAGGCAAGTGCGGGATTTCTCTCAATACCTTCACCATAAAAATAAGCGCAACCAATATTAAAAGCAGAATGTGCATCACCTCCATCAGCAGCTTGTTTGTATAATAAACATCCTTTTTCTAGATCTTTTTTTATGCCTTTCCCAAAAAAATAAAAATGACCCAGCTTACGAGTTGCAATGATAAACCCTAAATCGCTTGCGCGTTGATAATAATATTTAGCTTGCTCTAAATTTCTTTCAACGCCATCACCATAGCAGTACAGATCACCTAATTGATGAATCGCCCAAACAAAATTTTGGGAAGCAGCGGCCATAAATAACTCAATTGCTTTCTGATCATTTTGGCGAATGCTTCGCCCTAACCAGTAACAACCTCCTAATGCATATTGCGCAAAAGGATTATTTTGTTTGGCCGATTTTTCATAGTATGTAATAGCTGCAGTATCATTTTGTTCAACGCCAATCCCAAATTGATAACAATGTCCTAACAAATATTGATCAAATGCGTCATTTTTTGTAGCACACTCCATGACTGTATTGATATTTTTAACTAACCATTCATGGCTTAGTTTTTCAATCATTGAGTGAAACGAATAGGACGTTTGAGGGCGTTTAATATGGACTTCATAGTAGCCATTGCCTTTTTTCATGGATTCAATTTTTTCTAAATTGTCCTCAGAAAACCAATTTGGAAACTCGCGAAATAATGTGCCCCTCTCACCCCTACTATTGATGTGATTACCACGACCAGTTACAAAACGAAATTGATATGTATTTGTCTGCTCTGCTCCGCGCAAATAAAAGTTTACTCGATGTTGAGAATTTTCAGGCGAGGCACCATGCAAATCAACCATCCTTATATTTTCTTCTCTTTCCAACATTAAGTTGCTCCTTAGCCAGATTAGTTAAAATCTCAAATTAACTCTTTATGTGCTGCCCAGGCTCTAATGTAATGAACCATCCTAAAAATTCTGGCTCATTGATATCAAGCCCCGCTGTTCCAGGAGGACCCGCAAGAGCCTGTCAAATTAATTAAATTTGAATTGGGCTGGATATGCGGCAAGACTCGACTTTAAACGCCCATATTTTACCAAGAGCAAGACAGGGTTCTTCTTTTTTCGACAAGCTCGTCATCATTGTGGTTTTGAACAAAGTGTTTTATGTGGATTTTATTAGCAATTTCTTGTTCTAGTCTATCACATAACAGCTCACTCTCTCTGATTGATTGATCAACATCTATTTGAATATCAATTGCAGACTCACTATAGGTAACGTGTTGATTTTTTGATAACTCAAGTAATGCCGCTTCATATTCAGCAATTTTTTCTTTTAGCTTGGAAGAAAGCCTATCATACTCAATAATTGAAGCTTGTTGCTCTCGAGAAAATTCATCAAACTTTTCTAGGCTAGTCTTAAATCCTACGCAAGTTTCTCCTAGGCGCCTATCAGACTCGCTGATTGACAGAGCATTTGTACTCATTTCCTCTTCGTGTCGGTGAATTTTGGTATATGCGGCCTGTAATTGACCTTTTAGAGTTGCAGTAGATTCGACCAAATCTTTTTTATTGTTTTCCAAAGCAAGTACGACTTCTTTAAATTGAATGACTTGACTCAATAGATTGGCGTTATTTTCTTCAAGTCTTGAATTGATAGTTTCCATTTGAGAGGTTAATTGATAAAGAGATGTAAACGTTTGTTGTATTATATCGTTAACACCATCAAGATGATTAATGGAATCAACCAAAGATTGCTTTAAGTGGAGAAGGTCTTCCTCGATCAACTCTTCTTGTTCTTGGGTAGTTTGATAATGATTTTCCATTAAAAAAGCAATGGCGACATAAGTTATTCCAATTAATATGTAAGAAAGACTAAGAAAATAGATTGCGCCAATAATGGCTACTCCAAGTATAATTTTTACTGCAAGATATTGTTTTCCAAACCATTCAGCTGCGGTAGCAAAATAGCTTTTTCTAGCTTTGTACCTTTGCATCAACTCGTCAACATTGATTGAATCTGATAAAGTAACTATGAGGCCTTGGTATGTCGCGATCCTTTCTAATTGAGCAACTGCCGCTGATCTTAAGTTTTCGCTGCTTACATTAACCGCAACTTCTACAAAAGGGGCAAGAAAGCGAGCATGATGCTCTTGGTTATTTTCCATATGATTCTCCTGGTAATGCCTTGACGTGTTGTTTGAATAGTCTAATTTGGTTTGTTATAGCTGCTTTTTTTGAGGCTAATGGGCTATCTGACTCAAGTACGTGGATCAACGACATGGTCAAAGAGGTGAGTTTTTTATGTTGTGTAAGAAGTTTTTGTATATTGGCTTTATAAACCTGATTTTGGTTTTGAAGTTTCTCTAGTTTTTTATGTAATTCTGAAATTTCATCTAAATTGATAACATAATTTTGCATAACAACATCCAAACATAGTCCAATAGAGACTGAGTTTTTTTATTGTTATTGGTCAATCTATGACAAATTTTACCACTTCTGAGTTATAAAATGAACAAAGATATTTTACTACAACCAAATAAGATGTTTCTCGCCCTATTTCTGGTCAATTACCATGAATATTGAGTGCCATTACTGTCCTCGTCACTATCATGTGTTTTTCCAAAATGTCCTTCTAAGTTCATTTCAAACATGGTTTTTTCGGTGCCATCTAGATTATCTGCTATTTCTTCCCAATCAATATCTTCTCCGATTTCTTCAATAAATTGGTATAGTTTTTCAGGAATAATTGGTGTGTGTTCATAGACTAATTCTTGTATATCATCACAAGTTGCATAAGAAAAAAACTCTTCATCTTCATGAAATAACTTACGTAATTGATCGAAGCCGTATCCTCTTTCATCCATGGCCAAAGCAATATTGCCTTCAGCCATGCCTTCTAACTCATCTAATGAAAGCCCTAATATACTTGGCCAAAGCTCTTCATTGTCATTTATTAACTCAAGCCATGTTTCATGGGCTAATAAAGCTAGTTTTTGCAAAGAAATTGTTTTGAAGTCATCTATAGGTATAACATCATCTTGAAGGTAAGGTACGAAGTGGCTTGCCACCATTTTTAAGAATTCATAAGAGCGTTTCCGGATCCAAACCAAATCTTGTTCTGCGCAAGTTTCTGATATTTCCAAAATGTACCCTTCACTCTCAGCTTGTAGTTCATTAAGCTTCTTTTCTAGTTCTACTTTTCTACGCCGGTACATGGTGAGATTTTCAATATCTTCACGTTTACCAGTCCTTGCAACCTGTTTTTGTAATATTGAAATTTTACTTTCAGCTTCTACAAGTTTTTCTCTTAGATATGCCTGTTTAGCATTTTCTGTATTTACTGATAGATCTATATTGTGACGCCCATCTCCTTCTGGATTTTCAATAATTAAATGTCTATCTTTTTTCTTTCGATGTATATCACTTCCGGCAACCGGTTTGAAAAAAGCTCTTTGATTGGTTGAATTGTACTCAAATGGCAGGCCAAGCGGGTATTTTCCTTCGATGCGATATAAATCTTTGACGAGTTTTCCAAGTATTAACACTTTATCTATCGCCGAGGCCCTTCTAAAATCATCCAGTAGCTTTTGGCGATAGCCGCTCTCTCTGAGTTTCCTTAACCTGTGCACGATAGATAGAGCGATGCCAGGTAATATATCTGGGCCGTAAAAAATCTCTTCAGTAAATTTAACCGTCTCGCTCTTAGTAGCTATAGTGGTCCCAAAAGATTTCTGAGTATCTTTTGAACCTGTTTGGTAAGTACTTATTGGTGTTGTCCGATAAGTATAACGAATACCATCTGCGCTTTTATTTTTTTGTGCCTTATTGTTAACGTCCGCAGGAGCTGCTTTGAATAATAACCGTTTGCCTTCATAGAGCGTTTGTTGTCTGTTATGACTAGAAAATGGGACTAATTGATCATGTAATGATATCCACCCTATCTCTCTTAATAATGATAGGTCGGTAATCATTCGAGTATTACCATAGCGTGTTTGGTCACTGTTTACACCATCAACATAGCAGCGAAAAAAGATAAAACCACCGTTGCCTAGCTCTTGTAAATTGCCTGGCGTTGAAAAAGGCGATTCATATTGAGGGCAATGACGATGAATTTCGGTCAAGGAATCTAAACGACCATTCCTTGCAATATCAGCGAAATGATTTGTGCCATGCTGCAACTTATAAGGTAAATCTAATAAACCAGCGTACAAATCTATTTCGTCGGGTAGAAGTCCAAATCTATTGTTGTCGGTATCAGGAATTTTTTTGAACTTGATTCCAGCATCGAGCTCAATAGCTAAAGCTTGCTTAAGTGCTCGGAGATTTCGATTAGACAACAACTTAATGGGATTGATTGAATTAGGTGTGATTTTCTGAATTGCCGTCTTTATTTCACTTGAAGATTTTTTGGATTTTTTAATGACCTTGATTTCTTCGCGTATTCTAAGCCGTTCAGGCTGCATTTTTTCTCTCAAAGCAGCTTGTATAGTATCTGTGCTTTTATTTAAATAGGCAGTAAATTCGGCTTTTCTATACTTGAGTCCTGAATAAATACCCTGATACGCTCTTTGCACTTTATAAGCTTGTTTAAACAATGTAAGACCATTTACTACCAAGGCTGCCTGCTTTTGGTCACTCAAAGGCGATGATTTTTTTGAGCTGGCTTTTGATTTGCATATATCATCAGCTCTATGAAATAGCGATAACAGATGAGCTGCATATTTTCCAGAAAGTCCAATTAAGCCGCCAGCTTCAACTAAATCAGAAAAGTTAACATGTGATTTCAATTTTTCATGTAGATCTGTAATTTCCGACAAAAGTTTCTTTGCCGTTGCTATCCGCTCTTCAACTTCGGTGAATTGAGACGTTTCAATTTTAGCGATTCGCCGCTCTATAGAATGAATTTTGCGATCTAGCGCATCTACAGAAAGGAATTTTTTTCGTAAAATGGTTTTGATAGCAAGCTGCTCATCAAAAGCTTGAATAAGTGTATCTAATTCAGAATCTAGATTTTCCGTATGTGGTTTTTTCATAAGTAGGCCAAGGATTTAACATATGTTCATGCTACTGGAGATAAGTGACCTATATAGTAGCTTTTTTCTATTTCAGCCCTGGCATCACTTTGCTACATCCATTGATTAAGGAGCGTTGAATTATAGATCTCAGCAACTTATACGTCCACAGGGAATTTCTGGGGTTAGCGGCATCGGCGCACATGATTATATTTCATATAGAAAAACCATCACAAACGCGCAATGAATCTGCGCTCAAAATAAAGAGAATGCCAATGAGTAACACATAAGATAAATTAACAAAAATATGTACAACAACTAAAACCTAGCACACCTTTCGCAAGCTGGAAGCATGCCGATTAACTCATTGAAATATATGGTTTTTATTGGGAATTCATTAAGAAAATCTCAGGATTGAGCGGTGAACAGGTGGTGAATGATTTGGTGAACCCATGGTGAAGGGTATATTCCTTATAGATAAAGGGGCTATTAACCCATGCTCACCAACGGTTCATCGCTGTTTTCACCAATGGTTCACCACATTTTGGTGTCCTGGGTGAGTAGAATGGCCAGATCACTCCGACCAAATCCTCCTCAAAACCGGACTTGCGGAACTACCGCACCCGGCTCCCGATAGATCAGTGTCCCCACTCATATTCAGTGAGTCTAAAACATCGATACAGTTTTTCTTTTCTTTGGAAAACCTGTTATTTCAAGTAATTGAACCAATCTGTCCCATGTTACCCTGCGCTTGCCGCCACGACGATTTAACCATCGCAATATCAAGCGCTTTGTTCGTTCAAGAAATTGTCCCACTCGTCTTTGATTATCAGAGACACCATGATAGTTGCCTATCCTGTTACCGAATGACCGACTTAATCACACCAAAAGTGTTTTCCGTGTTCAAATTGAGGGTCGTGTGGAATAACTAATAAAAATATTAATTCTAACTAGGGGTTCGAGCCCGGAACTGTTACGTTAACCACGTCGGCATCAATAAGAGTCGCTGGTGCTTTCAATATGGGAGGTTTTATCTGACACACTGATACTGTTTTTTTGTTACTAAGAAACCCTGGCTTCCACCCGCCAACTTCTTTAAAATTTTTTGACCTCACGCCAGAAATCCCGATAGGTGAATTTTTTAAAACAAAAGCGGTCTGATTGTTGATTTTAACAGCATTTTCTCCAACCTTTTGTTGTGCATCATCATTCAATGCTTTACTACTATTTGTTTTCGTATTACCGGCTGATGTACTTTTTTTCTTACTAAGAAATCCAGACTTCCACCCATTAATTTTTTTAGAGTTCTGTGGATTGGCATCGACAGGCACTACGGGTGATTGTGGTGCAGATACCAGTAAAACATCATTCTCTTTAACATCATTTGAATTAATTTTCTCTAACTCTTGATGTTGGACATTATCATTCGATGCTTCACCGTCGCTTGTTTTTATACCCATATAATATAGTACTTTCTGAAATGCGTCTTGATGGATTTCTAACGCTTCCTCCTCTCTACCCAATCGACCCAAAGCAGAAGCTAAATTTGTTTGAAATTCTAATCCAACATGATTTTTAAGATGGTACTCTTTAATAAATTTATTCCAAAAATATTGCTTTGTCTCACTACTATAGCTCCTAGCAAAAGTTTCAAAGGCCTTCTCACGAAGCTTATTTGCAGCATCGGAGTTTTTTGGATCATCGCTCGCAACATTCATATATTTTGTCGCCATACAAAAATAAAAACGATAATTATCAAATTGTGAAAATAACGCCTTTTGATAATAGACGTCTGCTCTCGTATAATCACCAAGATTAATTAATATAATTGAGAAATGTTGATATGCATTTGCCGTTTCCTCATTTTTTTCACCATAGTATGACTCCAGTATGGGTAAAGATT
This sequence comes from uncultured Legionella sp., assembly GCA_964625775.1. Taxonomy (GTDB): domain Bacteria; phylum Pseudomonadota; class Gammaproteobacteria; order Legionellales; family Legionellaceae. Next base: position 82,872 of record CAZVEH010000002.1, read on the forward strand.
TTTCCAAAGATTCTTTTGCTAAGTTATAATGAGTTAACATTCTTAACGTTAATGCAAAATTATGCCTGACTTGCGCTACTTGAATGCTAGTTTCACCCAATTCAGTAATAAGTATTGGTAAAGCACTTTCATACCGTTTCATTGATTCAGAGTATTCTCCGAGTCTCTCTAAAACTGTCGCCAAATTTTGTTGAGTTGTAGCTGTTATGAGATGGTTTTCGCCATGTTTCTTTGTTAATACAGGCAAAATTATTTCATATACTTTTTTAGCCTGTTCATATAGACCTATCTCTTTTAAAACATCAGCATAGTCTTGCTGGATATCGATTGTTTTGTTATGCGTAGGCCCCCACTGTTTATTAAATACGGGTATTATCTCTTCATATAAACCTTTTGACTCATCATATTTACCAGAAATTTTAAAATTCTCCGCCCTTCTCAATTGCACTTCTATGGTACGCAAGTCTGTTTTACCATATGTTTGACGTTCAATCTTTAATGCTCTTTCGTAATAATACTCTGCATCAACATGTTTTTTTTGCAATAAAAAGAGATTTCCCCAATTAACTAATATCATTGCCTTTTGCTTATCATGATGGTCTGACTCGCTTATCAAATTCCAAGCTTGTTGATAGTGTGTTTCTGCTTCATCAAGATTTCCTTGACTCAATAATGTGTTAGCTAAATCACATACGCCAACAGCCCTTAAAAAGGACTGTTGGCCAAATTTCTCTGTAATTGTAATAGCTGATTCTTGATATAGTTTTTCGGCTTCCAAGGCTTTATTTTGTGCAAGTAATGTATCAGCTAATTGTTTTTTTATCAGTGCAATATTATCTTTCATGTGACTAAAAAAACGCTGCATTATAAATAGGTTTTGGCGATAAATAACTTCGGCCTTATCAAAATTTTCAAATGAGAAATGGAGCTCTGCCAATCGATTTTGAAAAATTACCTCATCAAAATATAGTCGATTATCTAATGCAGACATTTTGTTTAACCAATATTGGCTCCAAGAGGCTATATGAGGGAAGTAAATCCTGCAGATAGATAAATCTTCAGGCGAAACCAAGCCAAAGGCGTTATGCATCATCCACCCTAATTTATATGTGGCAGATTTATGCTCATACTTTCCAATAGAAAACACATGAATAGGCAAAAGTAATTTTGTTTCCTCGACACTTAAGAGTTCTGGCCAAAAATTATCTCGTAATACTTTTTGTACTACGCTATGCATAGATAGACTATAAAGCTTATCCAAATCTGAGCGTGCATTTTCATAGTGCAATAAGGAGTAATTTTGTGCCTCCTCAATGAGAAAATAAAAATTTTCCTCAAGTAATGGACTAAAATCATCTGAAAATTTTTTCAAATAATTTTTCAGCAATTGTTGCGGAATACCATTCCCATCTAAAAACCCACAAAAACATAACAGATGCCAAAGAAGCACGTTCCGTGTATTTTCTGGTCCCTCAATGGCTTTTTTGATTGATAGCTTTACTGCTGCTTCTTGTGTTTTTAATATTCTAAACTCTGGAATTGTACTTTCTTTGTCACGTGGCACACAATCTTTATTGGTGGTTAGAAGAGTTTTTTGTTTTGCAAGCAACAAGTCCGTCTCCTGGTTTAATAAATTCTGATAATCAAGATAGGTAAACACTGCTGAGCCTCGTTCTCTCCTCAATTTATTTTCCCACAAAAGATAACTACCTGCTTGCACTATTGCCAATGGTAAGTGACTCAATGTTTTAACAAGGCTCTCTTGCTCGGCGCGATCGCCCAAAGACAATATTTTGCTTAATGGCTCCAATACTTTATCTAATATCTGACAGCTTTCTTCTGTAAACAATAAAATGTCCTTTTCTTCAGAGGAGTATCTACTTAAATCCAATGAACTAAATTCGTCCAAAAATGGTGGTTTATGCTGTGTTGTAATCAGGAGCAACCCATTTCCCATGTTGAAAATATCATCAATTTCAGTCCAAGTTGGTCCTGTATTGCCATCCCAATTATCTATAAATATGCACCAGGAGTTTTTTTCTAATTCTTCCTGAAT
>CAZVEH010000003.1:0-83103 GCA_964625775.1 uncultured Legionella sp.
TGTACCACACGACAGGAGATCCCTCGCTGCGCTCGGGATGACGTGGGGAGTTACGAAAAATCACGCTTCATTTGTTGTAGGATATCAGGTTGAACCTCTGTCCATATACAGTCTAATCATTGGGTCTTATCAAAAAAACACTCTAAAATACGCTGGATTGGTTTTGCCAATCCCAACTGGCCCAACGTCTCGTGTGCGACCCAGCGGCCTTGCGCTTTAAAAGCGATAGTTTTTACACTGAAAGCTTCTATTTGAAGGTGAAAATGAGTAAAAGAATGTTTAAAAGCAATCAACGGTTGGAGTTTTGGATGGTCTAATCCGTAGCATTTTTTTAGATATTCTCGTGGGCAAGCGTCTTGAGCGATACTGGGTAAACACCATAATCCCCCCCAAATACCCGTAGCAGGGCGCTGCTCCAAGTAAATACGCTGATCTTCTGTGTGCAACAGTAGAAATTGTTCTTTTTGTGTGGGTCTGATTTTTCGGGGTTTGGTTTGCGGATAGTCTTGCACCACGTTATGTTGAAATGCCAGGCAATGCGTTTGCAGGGGGCAAGTTGAGCATAAGGGTTGGTTGCGGGTACAGCATGTTGCCCCCATATCCATAATGGCTTGAGTGTACGCGCGACACTGGTTCAAGGGCATGCACGCTTGGGCCTGTAACCATAATTGTTTTTCAAAAGAGCTGCCTGTGCCAGATAACAAAAAATATCGACTTAACACACGTTTGACATTGCCATCTAAAATGGCAGTAGGTTGCTCAAAGGCCAACGATGCAATGGCAGCAGCGGTTGAGGGTCCGATTCCTGGTAAACTTTTGAGAGTTTGAAGATCCTGAGGAAAGTGGCCTTGAAATTGGTTGGCGACCTCTTGAGCGGTGCGATGTAAATTCCGAGCACGAGAGTAATAACCCAACCCAGACCACAATGCCAGCACATCATCCAGGGATGCCTGTGCCAGAGCAAAGACATTTGGATAGCGCTCCATAAAACGCAGAAAATACGGGATCACCGTTTTTACCTGTGTTTGTTGCAGCATGATTTCAGATATCCAAACGCGATAATCGCTATAAGGATTTTGCCAGGGTAAATCTTTACGCCCGTTTTTTCTATACCAATTTAATACCGATCCGGTGAAGTTTTTTGTGATCCGATTCATTCTTGTCGATCCAGTTCAAAATTATTTTTACACGATGTATTGCAATTCATAATGAGCAAGTGATAACCTAAATGTATTCCAGTAAAATGGAAACGTGGAATATTTGGCAGTACGCAATATGCACGAGCATTTGTATTATGATTTAAGCTTTTCATTTGTACTCAGATGAGTAAACGCAGGAGAGCATTATGTCACAATCTCAGTCTTGTATTATCGTATTGAAGCCAACTTCTTTTTTTAGTGCTTTTATTGCCGAGCAATTACCTGATTTTAGTTATCCTGATGAAGGACAATTAGATGCGGATAATACTGCTTATACTATGCCCGTTTGTGATAGCGATGAAGCGTTGCTTGAACATCTAGAACGCTTGTTTCCATTTATGTTTCGTCACGAAGTGAATCGTTTATTAGGCAAGGGAATGGCCGATAAAATTGAAGCTGATTTTTTAGATTTTTTGTATTGTTTTAAATTTGAAGTGCATTCGCAAACAGTGTTAACGGAGTCTTCTCTTGAGGATTGCCATCAGTGGGTGAGTGTCAAACCTAGGGTAGTAGATCTAGATTGGGCGCCAACTGGCCATGACGATCAGCTCGCAGTGGAAGATATCTTGCACACTTTGCATTGTGCTTCCGCTGTGTCAGGTGCGACAGTTTTGGTGAAAAGCTTTGATAAACTGTCAGATCTGAAACCGTTGATGCAACGTTATTGTCGACCGATTTTGAAGAATGAGTTGATGAAAAAAGCAGCGCAAATCATTCAGTGGCCCACTATGACTTCTTTGCAAATGTTTCATCGTTATTTTGCAGTAGAAGTGCATACGCAATTGGTACATCTTCACTAGAGCGAAGAGGTAACGTCTATCCGAGTACTTGGATAGACGTTCGCTAATTTGGACCTGCATCATGATTGTTGTGCTTTAAACTTGCCGCAAAAGGTCTCTTAAAATTTATTTTTTGGTGTTCTGATAGTCTGGCAGGTATATTTTTATTATTTCTCTAAGCATATCGGGTGTAAATGGTTTTGCAAGTGCTTCATTCATTCCCGCATCTATGCATTCTTTTTGCCCATCCGCTGCATGTGCAGTAATACCGATGATGGGGATTGGTTTTCTCCCTTGTTCTTTTTCGAATTGTCGCAGTTGTTGTGTGACTTCTATGCCTGAAATACCAGGTAAACCAACATCAGCGAGGATGAGATCGAATTCTTGTTTTTTAGCGAGCTCCAGAGCAGCTTCACCATTGGTAGCTTCCGTGACATTTAGGTTGGCTTGCTTAATAAATATCACTGTTATATTTCTTGCCACCAAGTTATCTTCAATCACGAGAATATGCGGTGCATTGATAGGTGTTTGAGTCACAGAGGATGCGGTAGTTTCTTCGCAAGGTATTTGTGGTTTTTTTATTGGCTTAGAGTTTTTTGTTGATTCAGCTATAGGGGTTTCATTGCCCTTAAGTAAGGCGGGTTTTGGTTTGGAAAGTTTTTTCTTGTAAGTGGCGATTTCATCTTCAGTTGCAATTTTTATAGTCAAAATAACATAAAAATTAGACCCAACACCTTCGGTGCTCTCAAATCCAATGGTACCGTTCAGCATATTGGTATAATTTTTAGCAATATTTAGCCCAAGACCGAAGCCTTCATATTCTCCTTTATGGGAAGGAGAAACTTTGTAAAATCTTTCAAAAAGCTGCGATTTTTTATTGTCTGGAATTCCAATGCCTGTATCAATGACATTGACTTGAATCTTAATGGTATATTTCTGCGTTTCTAAGAGATCTACTTTGAGGTTGATGTGTCCCTTATCGGTAAATTTCATTGCATTACCAACTAAATTTTCAATAATACGGAAAATTTTTCTACGATCGCTTACTAAAAAAACAGGGATAGCTGGGTCAACAGCAATGTTTAAGGTAAGGTTTTTCCAGGTAAATGTGGGTTGTACTGTGTCTTTGAGTTCAGTGAGTAGTTCGTTGAGATCAAGCGTGGTGGTCTCAATGTCCTTGTCTGACATATGGTCGCTTCTCACATCTTCAATGATCTCATTGTACATTTTCAGTAATTTTTCGCCGCTTTTACCTAATTCATTGGCGTATTGTATTCGTTCGGCATCTGTGACATCCCCTTTGAGCATATAGGCTTCGCCAATGATCCCGGTGAGAGGCGTTCTGAGATCATGACTCATGTTGGCGATGAATGCAGTTTTTGCTTTTTCTCCAGCTTCTGCTGCTTCTTTGGCTTTTTTGAGATCTTCTTCCATTTTTTTTCTATCTGTAATATCGGTTGATATACCTAAGACACCAATTACCTCGCCCGTTTTATTTTTAAGAGGAACTTTCTGGGAAAAAAAAGTTTTATATACATTGTTAAAATATGCAGACTCTTCTGTTGTAGCAATTTTACCAGTGGACATAACATAATTGTTGAAAGAGTTGATTGTTTCGGCTTGATCTTTCCACGGCATATCAAAATTTGTTTTATTAACGATATCGAATCTAGATTTGAGATTAACATCGTGAGCATGTAAATCATTACAACCAAGATATACATTATTTTTGTCTAACCAATAAACATGGCCAGGCAAATATGAAATAATATTATTTAGATAATCTAACTGCTCTTTGTATTTTGCTAATTCCGAGGATTGTTTTTCAATGATAGATTGAAGCATATTAATATTTTCTTCGGACATATCGCGAGATATCCTATAACATTAAATATTAATTTAATTATAGGGCAACTTTACGACGCGTGCGACTTTTCTGAACGGATTTAAAAATGCTTTAAAGGCACATTATTAATATTTAAGCAATTGATTATTAAGGTTTTTTGGTTGTGTGGAGCAGTTGTGCCAGTAGACGACTTTATCATGTCTGTGTTTTTTTTGGTGGATTATTTGTATAAAAAAAGACCTGAAAATCAGTTAAGAAGTAGAGCCTTTCAGCCTAAACTCAGAGATGGTGTGATAACCTAATGAACAAGAGTTATTTTGAGAACCCCCCCCCATATTTATGGCGATAAAATAAACCAATAGGATTTATTTGGAACTATTCTTGTGGTACAATATGGGGTTTTAAATTTATTGAGGTTCTTATATGGAATCAACTATAAGCAGAATAACCTCACATCAATTGTTTCATGATACAGACTTTATTCATGATTATACTAGGTTGGCGCCTAAGTTTTTTTCAAGGCAAATGAATATTTCAGTTAAAATATTATCTAATTTATTTGAAATTTGGATTGATGCTATTCAAAGTATATTTAATCAAAACTTTACAAAATATGATGCATTAGTAGGTGAAAATGCTTGCCATATTCGAGCAGTAGCTTTTATTGATATTTATTTTAAAATAAAAGAAGATTATGAATTTAAAATGATTCTTGAAGAATTGCTAGAAAAAACAAAAAATCTTGTTAAAGAGTGCGGGATAGTGTTACTAAAAGATGGCGATGACAAAATTACAATTTATGAGTTTTTACATAAAAATAATCTTTTGTTTTATATGCCAGAGCACAGTTTTAATGATGTCAAATTTATTATTGATTCATATTTACTTACAATTACCAAAGAAACGCTTCCAGTTACGGGATTTACATTAAATGAAAAAACTAACTATCACTTCTTAAATCTATGGGGGTTTTCGAAAAACAAGGCAAAAAACATTGTTTCTTGTGCTCAAAAATCGCTGTCATATGCTTCATGTGAATATATCAAACAGGAAGCATGTTATCTAGGAGTAAAAGCCTTTAAATATCTGCTTAGCGTGAAATATGATGCGCATGAAAGAAGCTTCATGCCGCAGTTTATTGTCGCGAAAATTTTGTTTCAAAGAGCTTTGTATAAAAATTATAAAATCATAGTTAAAATCAATCGATATTTACATGGCTCATTAGTAGATCAGTTATCTCTGTACTTTAAGCCAAACTCACTTAAAACGGATTTTGAATTATGCGACACTATTTTTTATGGCGGCCCATGTATTGTTTTAAGTGGAGTAGTTAACTATTTATCAGAGGTTGAGTCAGAAAGACAATATATATCAAGGCTACAATCTAGCTCATTTATTGAAATTATTTATGCAAATTTTGCTAGTCATCCCCAATATTCTGGGGAACTAAAAAATATTGAGCTACCATTTGACGAGCTCATATTCGCAATTAGAAGTGAATTGCGCAACCTTGAAAATACAACGAAGCATGAAAAATTTTTAGAGTTAACAAATATTATTCATCAAATCGAACAGGAATTTATTGATTTTAAAAATAAAAAAAAATTTGCCTTAAGATATGGATGCTGTATAGAGAATCCTGCATTTTTATTTTTGAACCATATTTATGCCGACACTCCCGAAAATTATCTCAATATGAAAATGTCACCAATTCAGCAACAGAAACTAGTCAGCTAATCGGTAGTTGTCAAAAGATCAATTTTTTTGCAAGGGGTTCGATGTTAAGATGCTTTTTTCATACGCTCATTTAAAATCAAAATCTGATCTCGAATCACTGCCGCTTACTCGAACTCCATGTTTTTGGCGTGAGTGATCATTTTTTCACTATTTATAAAAATGGAAAACATTGTTTATTCAAACAATAAAAATGCGGATGAACGTTCCCTACTTTGAAATTGCATAATTATCAATTAATCTGACTGCACCAATATATACCGCAGCAAAACGACGTTGATAGTGTTCTTCAATATAATCGACTTGGATACCCAATTTTGTGAGTTCTGCATGGATTTCTACACAGGGTTTGTTCTGGTGAAATATCATTGCAAATTGCTCTGCCAATTCACGTTCCCTGGGATTTAAGCGGTTATTGCGTGAACTATAGGCCAGGCCGCTGCTTTCACGAATCGTAGGGCAAAGCTTGACGTCAATATCAAGAAAAAAGGCGTTGATCATATCGCGGATCAGTACATACTGTTGATAATCTTTTTCGCCGAAATAAGCACGCTGGGGTTTGACAAGTTGCAGCAAGATCATGACCACGGTCAAAACGCCTTGAAAATGGCCCGGTCTTTTTAATCCTTCTAGCTGTAAGCTGTGCATGGTTTCTTCTATGCGATAACGATATCCGTCTGGGTAAATAGATTTTTCTTCGGGCAGTAAACAATACTCTACTCCCATTTTTTGCAACAAATCTAAATCATCATCCAGGGTTTTGGGATACTGGTGATAATCCTCTTTTTGATTGAATTGCGTGGGGTTGATAAAAATGCTGGCAATGCTCAGATCATTATCACGGCGGCTTTGCTCGTATAATGAGGCATGTCCTGGATGTAAATTACCCATCGTGGGCACAAACCCCAGGGAGACATTGATTGGGATTTGGCGGCGAATGTCGCGCCATTCTGAGATGGAATGAATGATTTGCATGATTCACCTATGTTTAATAAGAGTGTTCTAGACTGGGGAAGTGACCTTGTTGGACTTCCAACGTATAACGCTGAATAGCCTGCTCAAACAACGATTTACCATCGGCAAACTGCTTGATGAAACGGCAATTGAGATCGCTATATAATCCTAGAAAATCATGCCACACCAGGACCTGTCCGTCTGTTTCGGATCCTGCTCCAATACCTATCGTGGGGATTTTTAAGGTTTGCGTGATGGTTTTGGCCAAATCACTGGGGATACATTCCAATACCAGGGCAAAACAACCTGCAGCTTCCAATTGCTGTGCTTGGGCGATAAGTTGCTCAGCCTGCTCGTTGGAGCGTCCTTGAATTTTATAGCCACCCAGTTGCAACACAGATTGGGGTGTAAGACCGATATGCCCCACAACAGGCACGCCTGACGTCACAATATGTGCGATAGTGGCACAGGTATCCGCATCACCGCCTTCAATTTTAAGGGCATGGGCACCAGCTTGTATCAAACGTTTGACGTTAGCCATGGTTTCAGAACGTGAGCCACGATGACCTAAAAAGGGGAGATCGGCGATCAAAAATTGACGACCTAAGCCACGAGCCACAGCAGCAGTATGTATGGTCATCATGTCCATGTCCGCCATAATGGTACTGGCATGGCCGTGTACCGTCATGGCAACAGAATCACCAACTAAAATACAATCAAGGTTACTGTCAGCAATAGAACGTGCTGAAGGATAATCATAGCAGGTTAACATTGTGATTTTGGCAGTGTTTTTTTTGCGGGCAAAATCGTGTAGCTTCATTGGGACCTCCGAGTCATAGTAAGTCGAAGATCAGAGTTATTCATAGAAAGAGATTCAAAGCCCCTGGGTACTTGTCGCATGGATCAAGTCCTCCTTATTCATCAGTTTATGGCAAAAGTCACCGCGGTGGTCTGTCGGTGCTGATTAGAATCATAATCGATATTGAGAGAAAAATGAATTTTTATGATCAGGTAGTAGGATTGTGACAGGCTGATACCGCACAGAAATGTACGGTATCAGCAGGGTCATACAGATTTAAAGAGGTTGTATTTTGGAAGAAACTCTTAGACTATTGTCTTTATCCATGTCCAATGTAAAAGTCATTAAGACATTTTGCGTTTCAGCGATGTTTCTTTTAAGCTCAAATTTGCTTTCTCTTGTTAATTCTTTGATAGCATGCAAATAGAATGTGCTATATCCTAGCTCTAATTTACCATCGCATTCTTTGGTCGAATTTGGTGCGACTACGCCTTGACATGCTTCGATAGGATACATGAATTGTTGGCGTAATGTGACATAATAATCATCAGGTGTATTGTTGATAATTTGATATTTGACATACCCAATATTAGCAAAAGAAGCTGAAGTAGCCAAAAGAGCTATCAGTGTGGCGAGTAATTTCTTGAGTTTCATTTCCGAGTGCCTTGTAGTTAAAATTTGAAGGCATCTTATATGATTGTGACAATATTAGTCAATAATTAGAGAAGCGATATCTCTCTACGGTACGATTTTTAAAGCCGTCGTTGCGAGCCGTAGTGACGAAGATCTAGTGACCTTCCAGATGCAAATGATGACATCAGTTTTTCATGCAGGTCATCCCAATAAGGATTGACTCTCTCAATCATAGACAATTTCTTTTTTCTTGAGCCACCTTTAAGTTGTTTCTCTCTGGCTATGGCACTTACCATGTCATCAGTAAATTCATAATATACGAGATATTTACACCCGTATTTTTTAGTAAATCTAACCGCATTTGCGTACTTATGTTCATCTACTCGTTATGACAATTATTTTCAAAACTTACGCTTTTTTTCTTCAAGTCTTGGCCTTTCATCATCATCTCCTGAGGAGTCATTATGTTTACTTTAATCTGAAGAGACAGTATCTACTGCTATCTTTCTCAGATCTCTTAATTTATCCGGGTCTAAAAGTTTTTGTTTACGTAAAACATCTTTATAGCGATTTATCCTTCTGGCCATAGCTTTTGAATCCGTCATATCAGGTCCAGAAGAGTCGCTATCTTCTATATTTCTTGTATCTGCAACTATCGATTAGGCTGTTTCTTCAATAATTGCTTGGCCAAACATCGCATCTTTAGTCAACCTGGATTTCTTTCTGGAGGGTTCAAGTTCATCTAATTTTCTAGTTTTTGCAACAGTCGGCTCGTGAACAAATTTAGTCAAGCGTCTAGAAGATTCTATTGTAAGTGGATAAGCGTCTCTAAACCATTGTCTCATAGCCTGCGCCAACAGCATCCCATGATATTGAGATTCCTCATTATTGATAGTCCAAAGAATGGTTTCTCTTGAAATACAATCTTCACCACCAATAGCCGCCAAAAAATTAACATACACATCGCTTTCTTGCAGGTAGTCAATGCATTCCGAGGCGCTCTTGCCTAAGTTATCTGCACGACGCATCAACCATATGTTGTCCACACAATTGTGATACTCCATATAGAAGTTTTTTGTACCAACAATATCATAAGTTATAGATTTACCTTTTCCTTTCTTTACTTTTACAAAGTAATAATTGTCTTCGCTTTTTTCTAGCATTTCTTTACAAAAAATTGGGTCAAGGTTCATGGCCTCCACTTCCAAACGACAAATGGTTGCCTTATGAACATTAAACATCTTATCGACCAAATCGAACGCCTCTCTGCTTAGAAGCAGTAAGCCCAATAGAAGTGCTTTCTCGACTTAAATCACGTTCAAATTCAGCAATTCCTGCAAATGCAGTCCAATTTCCTCTCTATTCATGACAATTCTGGACGCTACCTTGAAAAGTGCTGAATAGTTATTAAAATGCATCAAGAGTTATCAGGGTAACCGCATGGGTGAATTAATTTTTATCACCTAAAGCAATACATCGTCTTTGCGAGCGATAACAAAGCAATCCAGATCGGTATTTCAATTGAGAATTGATCTGGATTGCTTCACTACGTTCGCAAAGACGAAGATTAGACTAATATTCATTCAGACGTGATCTCACCCTGCAAGAGTTATGACTTGATACGTGGGGTAAAGTTTAATACTATCCCGTCATCATTATGATTGGAGTCACTGCATGACCATAGAGGACAAATTACATATTTCTGGAGAACACCGGGAATGGGTTCAAGGGCCTGCTGGTATGCTCGAAGTGGTGTTGGATGTGCCTGTTGATGCTGATCGGCGTTACCTGGCTATTTTAGGTCATCCGCACTCGTTACAAGGTGGGACGATGAATAATAAAGTAGTGACCACCATGGCGCGTTCGTTTCGAGAATTGGGCATTGCCTCGATTCGGTTCAATTTTCGTGGGGTAGAAGGATCTGCAGGAGCATATGACGCGGGCGTAGGTGAAAGCGAGGATATGCTGCATCTATTGCGTTTATGTGACCGTCCTGATTTGATGGTGTTTTTTGCGGGATTTTCCTTTGGCTCCTATGTGGCCTTTCGCGCCCAAAGTCTCTATCAAACCGAATTTACTCATCCCACTGCTTTGATTACTATTGCGCCTTCGGTGCATCATTATACCTATGCGCCTACGCCAAGAACACCTTGGTTGGTGGTGATAGGCAATGAAGATGAAATTGTACCTGTTGAGGTGGTGTCGGAGTTTGTACAAAAACAGCATCCTGCACCAGATATAGAGTATTTTACCGATACAACCCATTTTTTTCACGGTAAATTGCTTGAGTTAAAAGCACGTTTACAGCAACATATTCGTGCTTGGATCGCCTGATGATGTTAGCGGATGCTTATGATGCAGCGTTAAAATGTGGTGATATTGAAGACGATAGCGAACAGCGGCGGTTGTTGGTGCCCTTACAGCGAGTTGCGAATGTCGTCGCGTCCCAACAAGCCTGGTATCGGTTTTTACTACCCAAACAACCGCTGAAGGGGTTGTATATCTCGGGTCCAGTAGGGGTGGGTAAAACCTATATGATGGATTTGTTTTACCGATCTTTACTTGATGATCGCAAATTAAGAATCCATTTTTTGCATTTTATGCAACAAATTGATCAAAAACTGAGGTTTTTGCAGGGATGCGCTGATCCAGTACAAAGGATTGCATCAGAATTTGCCCGGCAGTATCGTGTGGTGTGTATTGATGAATTTATGGTCAATGATGTTGCGCATGCCATGATCCTGGCAGAGTTATTGCAAGCTTTATTCACACAACGCGTGGTCTTGGTGGCCACATCCAATACTAAGATTGACGATCTTTATCTTAATGGGATGAACCGCGAGCGCTTTTTACCTGCACTTGCTCTGTTGCATCAATACTGTGAGGAAATCATGCTGCACTCCTCGATGGATTATCGTTTGGGTAAGCCAGTGACTTTGCATGCCTATGTTCATCCTTTGACTATGAGCAATCAGCAATTATTAGAGGAGCAGTTTCAGAGTTTGGCAGGAACTGAGGTCACGCCTGGAGGAACCATATGGGTACAGTCGCGGTTGATACCCGTGGTTAAATCGAGCTCCGATGTCATATGGTTTGATTTCAACGTGATTTGCGCTATGCCGAGGTCTCAATTGGATTATATTGAATTGGCAGACAGATTTCATACTATTTTTATTGCAAATGTTCCTGAGCTCGGTCAGTTGTCCTCGCACACAGCCGTGGTCTTGTTGATTCAATTGGTTGATATTTTATATGATCGAGGGATACGTTTGGTGATATCGGCTGCGGTTGATATGAGTAGGCTATATGCCTCTGGTCCCCTGCGGCAAGAATTCACTCGCACCTTAAGTCGTTTAGAAGAAATGCAATCTGATAGCTACCTGTCCAGGCATTGCGCGCAATACTTTTGAATACCAAGATGGGGTCCTATTTTTTTGAGAATGATTCTCGATTACATTTGTGGTATAATGTGTCTTTGGTTGTTCTATAGCAAATGAGTGATGTATGGCTATATCAAATGACTGGGCGCCGGGAGATCAATTTTGTCTCTTAGATTATGGGACCATTGATACATTGTTTCGTAGTCAATTATTAGCGATGGGTATGACAATAGGTGTTGTGATTCGTGTGGTGCGTATTGCACCTTTGAAGAGTCCAATACAGATCGAGGTGCGTGGTGTCATGATGGCGTTACGGCGCGAGGATCTTTTGGCCTTACATTGGAAAAAACTATGACGAAGCATGTGATCCTGGTAGGGAACCCTAACTGCGGCAAAACCACAATCTTTAATGGATTAACGGGCGGTCACCAGCGTGTGGGTAATTGGCCGGGCGTAACCATAGAAAAAAAATCTGCTTCTTATGTGGATGTTGGGCAACACATTGAACTGACTGATTTACCCGGTGTGTACGCTTTAGGCGTGCCAGAACATGTGGGCGCTAAAGATGCTCAAATTACGGCTCAGGTGGTTGCGGCAGGGGATATGGATCTGATCATCAATGTCGTGGATGCTTGTCATTTAGAGCGGCATTTGTATTTGACCAGCCAATTATTAGAATTGGGGAAACCCATGGTGATTGCGTTGAATATGATGGATATTGCTTTACAACAAGGCATCCACATTGATATAGACGCACTTGCTCGTCAATTGCATTGCCCTGTAGTTATTTTGCAGGCACATCGGCAAATCGGTCTAAGTGAATTACAACAACTCATTCGTTCTAGTGACAACCTATCAGGGCCGATGCCGGCTCTAAGTCAATCTTTACCCGCTCATGCGGTCTCATATTTTGATGTTTTACAACAAACATTGCGGTCTCAGTACAGCAGTGCGCGTGCAACTTACTACGCGTATCGTTGGATGGAACAGAATGATCATCAGTTGGATGGTGTCGATGTTCCGCTCGATCTCATAAAAGACATGGATGTTGTTGTAGCTGATGCACGTTATCACCTGGTGCATGCTTGGGTGGATGCGGTGCAAACCAAAATTTCGGATGCGAAAGAGCATTTTACGGCCAAATTAGACCGTTTGATTTTACATCGGTTTTGGGCATTACCTATCTTTTTCTCGCTGATGTATCTGGTGTTTTTTTTGGCAATTGGTATCGGTGGGGCCTTTCAAAGTGGATTTGATCTATTCTCTAAAGCCTTGTTTGTACAAACACCGGAGTGGTTTTTGCATACACTGAATGCTCCCTCTTGGTTGATTGAAGTGTGCGCGCATGGGATTGGTCAGGCATGTAATACCATTCTAACGTTTATTCCAGTGTTAGCTGTTATGTATTTTTTATTGGCATTTTTAGAATCCTCTGGATATATGGCGCGCGCCGCTTTTGTGGTGGATCGGGTGATGCGTAGCTTAGGGTTGCCTGGACAAGCTTTTGTCCCAATGATTGTGGGATTTGGGTGTAATGTGCCAGCAATTATGGCTGCACGTACCATGCAAACAGAGCGCGACCGATTATTGACGGTATTAATGAATCCTTATATGTCCTGCAGCGCCCGTTTAGCGATTTACGCGGTGTTTGTTGCTGCTTTTTTCCCGACCAAGGGCTATCAAATTATTTTCTCTTTGTACGCAATAGGCATTCTGATGGCTGTTGCAACGGGGTATTTGGTTCGACACACGTTACTACCCGGTAAAAGCACCCCTTTGATTTTAGAATTACCAGCCTATCATCGTCCGTCTATGAAGCGCTTGTGTAAAGAAGCCGGATTTCGTTTGCGCTATTTTTTAGTACGCGCAGGTCGTGTGATTTTGCCTGTTTGTGTGGTGCTGAGTGGATTGAATGCCCTGGCTTTTGGCTCACATGCGTCTGTGTTAGCCCTGATTGGCCAATGGTTGACACCTATTTTTGCGCCTATGGGCATTGGTTCAGACAATTGGCCTGCGGTGGTCAGTCTGATCACTGGGATGTTGGCAAAAGAAGTGGTGATTGGAACTTTAAATAGTTTATATTTGCAAATCAATCCTATCAATGAGATGGGCGGTTTGGATATTTTGGGTGCTTGTCAGCAAGCGCTGATGTCTATTTATGAGCATTTACTGATGTTGTTTTCGTCTTCTGCGAGTGAGGCTATCACAAACACCACAGCGCCGTCGATTTATGGTCTTTTGGGCCAGCATTTTGGGTCAGGAATTGCCGCATACTCTTATTTACTCTTTGTTTTATTGTATATCCCCTGTGCGTCTACCATGGCAGCTATTCGCCAAGAAGCCAGCAGTCGTTTGATGTGGTTTTCAATCCTCTGGTCTTTGGTGCTTGCTTATGGTGTTGCTGTGAGTTTTTATCAATGCGCAACCTGGACCTTACACAGCCAGCATGTGTTGGCTTATAGCATGGGTGGATTGGTACTGCTGGTGATCCTAGGCTTGGCATGGATCTCTAAAACAGGAGGACATCATGCTGTTGGCGCTTCGTGATTTTATCAAACGACACCAAGTTGTGAGTACGGAGCAATTGGGACGAGAATTTCGGATTGCTTTGGATGCACTAGAGCCTATCTTAGCAATTTGGATCCATAAAGGCTCGATTCGACAAGCTCAGGATAAAAAGGGCTGTGGCACAAGCTGTCGTTCGTGTCGTGTACAACCGATTGTTTACTATGAATGGTGTGGAAGTTAAATCCCTCCTCGCCGTGGGGCGAGAAGGTGTCCAAAGCCATGAGAGACAACAGCTATATCAGTTTTTTAAATGTTTTTCTTCCCAATCTTTAATGATTTGATTCATTTTTTCTTTTTGTTTATCGTCCAGGGTACTGAAAATATCATAGCGCTCATGCAGTCTAATTTTGGCCATAGAACCCATGACTTTTTCTTCCTGATGGGCAAACTCATCTATTTTAGCCTCATTGATGCTGGTTGAACGAAATGCTTCATTGACCTGTTTGTGAATGTTGCGCCATTCATGCCGTTTGACGGTGAGCTCGATTTTTGCTTTTTGAGCGTAAATCTTGATTTTTACTTTTTGTTCGGTGGTTAAATCCAATTTTTCTGCGACGTTTAATACCCAATCTTCTTTGTCTATTTTGGGACAAGCAACAGCCGCGGGTACGTGAGCAACGGCAAAAGCTAATGCTAATGCAGATAAACTAAACAGTTTGACCGACATGATTTATCTCCTGGTTTGAGTCATAACCCATTATGACTATAGGATATCCTAGGGGGATTGACAACTCAGGTTTATGGTCATTTTGTGGGACCAATATTGGCGATTGTAAGTATGGCATCGTTTGTGTTTCGACCGAACTAGGGTGAGTAGATCTGCCGGTATGGGCCGGCGGATATCTACTCAACTAAAAATTTGCTAGCCATGATCTTCCTGATTTGAGATGTTCATCGCAATTGCATCGTTCTTTCTGCGTCAACGAGCAGGAAGACATTAGTCTGGAATACATGAGCATGTTGCTTTTGCTATAGTTCCTGGTGTTATTTGGGTTTCTGGGGGTATGCTAGGATTTGTACAAGAATTGTAACTCATTTTCGCAGCCGCGCATGCTATCTTACAAGGAGTTTCACAATCTTCAATCTTGTAGGGACTCACATTTTTGCTAGTCAAGGGTGAAGCGATTACAGCTATAACAGCCAGTACAATCACAATTTCTACCAAAGTAAATCCTTTATTAGACAAGTTCATTTATGACCCCTCTGATTTGGTTATATTTAAATATAGTACTGTATCAGAATAAAGCAATATTTTTCCTGGTCACTCATACTGGAACCTGGCACTAGCTTTAGCGTCAGAGCCACGATGAAAAATTAGTTTTTGAGAAGCAGCTGTACAGTTGGATGATGATGCAAGAAGAACATGAACTATGGAAAGTTAGAAAAAAAGCAAACCTTAATTGTGTTAGTGTTATTTATCCTACTGCGCCTATATGGATATAATTTAACCATTTTTAAGATCGGTCGGTTCATCAGATGTTTTACAAGTTAAAATGGTGGTTCATGCTTGCGCGAATCATGTTTCCACTGAAACGAGTGGACGCTTGAGAAGCAACCGTTGCAATTGGTCCAACCAGAGGAATTTCAATCGACGTGGGACTTAAAGCATAACTGACTTGACCTAAGTCATAATAGAGGTATTCAAGCTTTGCACTCCAATTTGACATAAACCTCCACTCCACGTCGGCACCTGCAGTCCAGCCACATCGTGTGCTCGAGTAACTTCCAGAACTGAGCGTTTGGGGTACCAAAGAGGATGTCGGGGGAAAAAGCGTGCTTTCATTGTTTGTTTGAGTGATCGATGTTGATGATGATACGCCGCCATAGGCGAGTCCTCCTGTCCCATGGAGTACTAATGTGGGCGTGACCAGTCCGCCTAGTCGTCCACGAAGCGTGCCAAGATACTCAGTGCGCTTACTACTATTCAACGAAGTTACAACATATATGCCAGGAGCGTAGACGAGGCTTCCTGAGTCAAAAGATCCAACTAATGGTACAATAGTAGACGTTTGTCCGTTATTATTGCCAGACCCAATACCTTGAAAGTCTGCCTCAAATCCGCCTATCCAGCGGTCTGTAAATTGCCAATTGTATCCAATTTGACCTCCTCCAATGAACCCTGCGTTATTTATAGCGGGGGTGCCAGATGCGCCCTGTGCTGATTGAACACCCGTATAGGTGGCTCCTTCAGGGAATAAAGGAGTTTGTGAACCTGGGACGAAAGATGATACGATCCTCATTTGGGTATCGGCACTCCAAATTCCACCACCGTTTAGACCCGCATACAAGCCTGTCCACTTCGAAAAAGCTTCTGAAACTTGTGTGCTAGACAGAACGTCGCTGAAAGCTGATCCGTTGGAAAATGCCAACGCCAGTAGAGTGGTGGAGACAAGCGTATTTTTTATTATCATTGTTTCAGTCCATTGAGTCGTTAGGGGATCTCGTGTTGTCGACGAAGTCATTCAACTTGGTATAAATTTATACTGTCATATTTGATGCTATCATACTACTGTCAGATTGGGGAGATGTTTTGCACCGATCAAGATGTCATTATCGCGCATGTGGGAATCCATGTGTGGCAAAGTAATGAGCAAGTGAAGATGGATGTCGACCTGAGCAGGCATGACACATATGAGATCTAACACAATCAAAGCATGATTTTGCCTTGTTGATGGACAGTAATTCAGGGCAAACGTATCTAAATATTGAACATTAAGCCATCTTTTTCGCCTACTTACCGTGCTTTATGCACGGTATCCAGACGATCTTGATTCGAGATTGAAACTGGATTCCGCGCATAAAGCGAGGAATGTAGACACTGGTTATACGATATTTATTTTGATGCGGTTGCCCTCGACAGTTATTCTTTAGATTGCAGTATCTCTTGCAATATGCTATAAATACGGCGATTTTAACGACACACACGATTCGTCACATGCGTCAGGGTCTTTAAGCTTGATTCAATCACTGTTTAAAGTGCCGCATGGGAATTGTGGAGGTTTAACCCGGAGAGGAAATAATGACTGTTAGCATGAAAGAATTGTTAGAAGCGGGTGCTCATTTTGGGCATAAAACACGCTATTGGAATCCCAAAATGGCCGAATATATTTTCGGTTCTCGTAACAAAATTCATATTATTGATCTTGAAAAAACCATGCCACTTTTGTCTGATGCTTTGAACTATATCAGCAAGTTAGCATCTCGCAAAGCTAAAATTTTAATCGTGGGCACCAAACGAGCAGCTCAAGAAAGCGTGCGTCAACATGCGAAGCGTTGCGGTATGCCTTATGTTGATCACCGTTGGTTAGGTGGTATGTTGACAAATTATAAAACAGTTCGTCAGTCTATTTTTCGATTGAAAGAATTGAAAAAATTGCGTGATGAAGGCGCATTTCAACACATGATTAAGAAAGAAGCCTTGATGTTGACGCGTGAGCTTGAAAAATTAGAACGTAGCTTGGGTGGTATAGAAGACATGGGCGGCTTGCCTGATGCTTTATTTGTTGTTGACGTTGGATTTGAGCACATTGCTGTTGAAGAAGCGCGTCGTTTGAAGATTCCTGTGATTGGTATTGTGGATACGAATAACGATCCAGACAAAATAGATTATATTATTCCAGGCAATGATGACTCTATGCGTGCTATTAATATCTATTTGTCGAGTGTTGCAGATGCCATACTTGATGCTGGTCAATCCACAGGTCGTGGTGCCGCAGAATCTGAATTTATTGAAGTTTAAGTCCGGAGAATTAAGTATGACAGTAAGTGCTGCAATGGTAATGAGTCTCCGCGAGCGAACAGGCGCGGGGATGATGGAATGTAAGAAATTTTTAGTCGCTGCTGGTGGTGATATTGAATTGGCCATTACTGAAATGCGCAAAGCAGGACAAGCCAAAGCCGATAAAAAATCTGACCGTGTTGCTGCAGAAGGTGTGATATTGGTAGCGCGTAGCCCCGATCTTCGTCATGCAGTGATTCTTGAAATCAACAGTGAAACAGATTTTGTTGCGCGGGATGAGAATTTCACTGGGTTTGCACAAGCTGTGGTGGATACAGCGTTGCAAAGCAATGCTCAAACGATTGATGAACTAAGCCAGCAAACATTGGCGGGACAGAGTGTTACTGTAGAACAAGCCCGTCAACAGTTGGTCGCTAAGATTGGCGAAAACATCAAATTACGTCGTTTGGAACATGTGCATTGTGCTGAAGATGGTGTTGCTGGCTTCTACTTGCACGGCAGTCGTATTGGTGTGTTGGTCTCTTTGCAAAAAGGCGACAATGAATTAGGGCGTGATCTGGCGATGCATATAGCAGCGAGTCGACCTATGGTTGTGCAGCGCGAAGATGTGGACAAGCAATCCATTGATCGTGAACGTGAGATTTTTATTGCACAAGCGCGTGAAAGCGGTAAGCCACAAGACATCATTGATAAAATGATTGATGGTCGTATTAGCAAATTTCTAGATGAAGTGAGTTTATATGGTCAATCATTTGTCAAAGATCCCAATACCAAAGTAGGGCAATTACTTAAACAAAAACAAGTCAATGTTCTGTCTTTCATCCGTTTTGAAGTGGGTGAAGGGATTGAAAAGAAAGAAGATAATTTTGTCGAAGAAGTGATGGCTCAGGTACGCGAAACATCATGAGCGATACCAAACCTCTAAAATACAAACGCATCTTACTCAAGTGTAGTGGTGAGGCATTGATGGGGCAATTGCAATTTGGAATTGACCCCGCTATTTTGGACAGTTTGGCGCGTGATATTGCTGAGTTGATCAGCATGGGTGTTGAAGTTGGCTTGGTGATTGGCGGAGGAAATTTATTCCGTGGAAAAGCCTTATCAGCCGTTGGCTTAGGTCGAGTCACCGGCGATCATATGGGCATGTTGGCCACAGTGATGAATGCTTTGGCCGTGCGTGATGCGTTGGAGCGTATTGATTTGCCTGCACGCATCATGTCCGCGATTCCGATGTTGGGTGTGGTTGATCCTTATCATCGACGCAAAGCCATAACCCATTTACGCAATGGCCATGTGGTGATCTTCGCAGCAGGTATTGGTAATCCATTTTTTACCACAGACACAGCGGCCTGTTTGCGTGCTATTGAAGTGGGCGCAGATATTGTACTCAAAGCGACAAAAGTAGATGGCATTTATTCTAGCGATCCGGTGCGCAATCCTGATGCCATCAAATATGAGTTTTTAACCTATCGCGACGTTTTAAGCAAAGGGTTGGAAGTGATGGATCTGACAGCCATTTGTTTATGCCAAGATCAACATATGCCGTTACAAGTATTTAATATGGCCACACCGTCTGTGCTGAAAAGAATTGTAATGGGCGAATCCATTGGCACCATAGTAGGAGATGATAATGATCGATAATATCAAATCAGATGCTGAAAAAAAGATGAAAAAAGCTGTGGAATCTTTGCAGCATGAGATGTCTAAGGTCAGAACTGGCAGAGCAAGTGCAGGATTGTTAGATCATGTTCAAGTGGATTATTATGGTAACTTGACGCCGATTAATCAGGTGGCTTCAGTGACTCATTCAGACTCTCGAACGTTACTGGTAACGCCGTTTGAAAAAACGATGGCGGCAGCGATTGAAAAAGCAATATTGACGTCAGATTTGGGATTGAACCCTGCGTCTACAGGTAATGCGATTCGCGTACCTATGCCTCCATTGACGGAAGAACGACGTAAGGACTTGATTAAGGTTGTGCGTGCTGAAGCCGAGCAAGGCCGCGTGACCATACGTAATATTCGACGTGACGCCAATCAACAATTAAAAGAACTCAAAACCATTTCTGAAGACGATGAGCGTCGTGCTAATGATATGGTGCAGAAGATGACTGACAAATATAGTGCTGAAATTGACGCTGTTTTGGCGCAAAAAGAAAAAGATTTGATGGAAATTTGATTCTATCAATCCGTCCAACGCTTGGTTTATGCCTACTGTGTATCGTGAACAAAGACCAATGTCTTGCGACCTTGGTCTTTGGCAGGGCAAGATCATACCATTTAGACCAAAATATATTATGCAATAATGAGTCACTTAGTGTCATTCCCGCGCAGGCGGGAATCTATTCTTGAGTTGGCACATCACTTTGTTTCAAGGATAGATTCCCGCCTGCGCGGGAACGACACAATTTGTGTTTCATAAGAGCAATGCATGAGGTTGCCCTTGGTCTTTGGAAGACAGTCTTGAGCAGGCCTTATTTTTTAGGGCTCAATGTTGAGCTCGGAGAATCGTGTAACTTTGTGATTTCTTTCAATTCTAATAAACATTGCTTTACAGCCCCGATGATCGGATGATCGTCTAGAGTAACCAGGGTCGGTTTAAGTTTTATATAAAAATCATTTAATAATTTCTTCATTTCTGCTTCGCTTTTCTGCGGTGAAAATTCTCTGATAATAGCTTCTACATCAAAGTCATGGAGTAATGCCACCAAAGTTTCGTGTTCTTGTTTGTTATCATTCGATGCATGCTGTTTTAGTTTTTCAGTATAAGCGTCTATGAGGCGTGCAATCTCTCGTATGTTGTACACTCTTCTATTCTTTATTGCATTGGTTACTGAGCTAGAGCGGCTCTGCGTTTTTGCCAAAAGCTCTTTTTGTCGCTCCAGGGTTTGTTGCAACTCTTGTTGAAACATAGATTTTGCTGGCGCAGTGTCGATAGCAACATAAGTTTCTTTGCTGCGTGTGGTTTCTATCAAAAACTCTACGGCTTGTCGGATGGGGTGATGCTCATCCAATTGCTCGAGTTTTTTCTGCATCTGTGCCAACGTGTCTTTGTTACAGTTGTCTGCAATATCCAGTAAGAAGGTGGCAATGTCTTTTAATAATTGACGATAATGTGGGCTCAAGGAGTCTGGTTCTGAGAGAACTTCGATATAACGCGTAATATGCCCCAGGATATCCATCGTGATACTTTGTTTGTTCTCATCGGAAGGGTTTTTATCCGTGCATGCAATTTTATAGATGTTTATCGCTTCTAACATCTTTTTATACAGCTGACTGATGGTTTTTTCTTGTTTCGCTGTAGGCTGAAAGAATGTAGGGCGAGGATTATCTTGATTTATGAGCAATTCATCTGATTCGATAACTGGTTTTTTACGGGCTTTGATTTGCAATTCTTCTGCATTTACGCTGATGTCCATCAATTCTTTGATCAAAGACGCCAATCTGGGGTTTTCTTTATAATAATTAGGGTTACGTCGAATCGCTCTTTCGATTCTGCTCAAATTCTTCCAAGTTGGGTAAGACAGGAAGTCATTTAGGGCTTTAGCAAGATCTTTATAAGGTTCGGATGCTGGATCAGACGACTTTTGTATGGAGACAAGCTCTTTTAAATACTCAGTCATGAGCTTGTAACATACCCCATGTGGAAAATAAAACATATTTTTGGCTTGTTCTAACTCCAATTGCTTGATGGCTTCAGGGTAAAGTGACTTCAAATAGCGTGCAGTATCTTGTTGGTAGCTAGCGCTTTCTGGATCCGAGCAAAATTCGTAAAGATTTTTTAAACTCTCTCCGGAGTTTGTCGTCCAAAAGTCTCCAAGAAGATTGGTGAAATGTGTTTGCTGATTGTATTTAGGCACGGTGATTTCTAGGTATTGATCGAGTTTTTTGAGTTTGCTGTCAAGCTCTTGTCGGGCTTTGTAATCAACAAGAGGCAAAAGTTCTGCTCTTTTCCGCTCATACTCTTCACGCTTGTGATGAGCGTTCTCTATTTTTTTAGATAAAGTTTTATTTTCAGTGAAAAGCGCATGTCCCAACTTGCGAATGGCATCACGCATTTCAGTTGCACTCAATTGATTCAGAATATCTTTATGAAATGCATCCAATGGATGTTTCACTTCAGGGTATAGTTCTTGCAGTGTGATGAGCGTACCCTCAAGAGCGACAGTGCTTTCATTTTGGGCTAATGTCGCTTTATATTGATACTCTGTGATTTGACGTACCAATTCAAACAGGGTGGTATGAGTCGGGTTTTTTTGAAATTCAGCATAGGCTTGTTGAAATGTTGGATGAGCATAAGACGAAAGAGTGCGGCTCATCGTGTCGTGTTTTTGAAGTAGCCTGCTATATACTGCTTTATTGTCACGCAAACGCTGTAATTGATCATCGCTGACTGCTTCATATGTTGGCCCTGTGTCTTGCCATTGTTTATGAAATTTTTTGTTTATTTGTTCTAACTCAGAGATTTGTTCTTCATAATCTTCGTTAAGTTGTCTTCCTATCTCTAAGCCTTGATCAAGCTTGTTGTCTGGATAAAAATAGCGGTAAATTCCGACTGCTATGGGAAAATATTGCAGTAAAAAATATAAAATTTGCGGTATAACGATATTTTGTATGCTTGATTCTAAGCGAGAAATAGATGCTTGTAGCTCTTCTAACCTTTCTTGGTGGGCTTGTTTGGCCTGACGATATAATTCAACATGAGCTAAAAACTCGCCGTCTTGACGATTATAACGTTCGATCAAAGATATAATGGGCGAGTTGCTGTGTTCTATGCGCGGCATCACCGCAGGTTGATGATAATCATTTAATAACAGAGCTTCTGACTTAAATTGACGAATGTTTTGCAGGTACTTAAAGTAAGCATCATCGCGTCTAAAATAATCATCAGCCATTTCTTGAACAGGTGTTGTGGCGTTAGATATTTTTTCTTGTTTATGTTTAAAAAGTTCTAAATAGTCAGATTGTTGTGATTCAGCTTTTGTAAGATGCTCGTTTATTTTTCGGGGATCATTGATGATTTCGGACTGTAATATTGTCTTATTCACGCTCATGGCGACACCATACAATTAGAGATTATTGTCCTAATTATAGTATATGTATTGATTATATCAATTAAATATAATCCATGCTGTATTTATTTAATCCTACACATGTAGCCAAACACGCTATCCCAAATCAGTGTTTTGAGGTGGGGTGTTTGCTGCTGCAGCAAAGCCATGAGATACGAAAGAGAAGCACTGGCTAAGACTACCACATTGGCTGACCCAGATACTGGAATACACACAGTTGCGTGTTTAAACACGTGTCGAATGTGTTGTAAAACAGAAAAATCCTGGTTAATGTTGACCAAATTAAGCGCTAAAATACCGTGACACGACAGCAGTCGCTGGCAATGTTGAAAAAAACCAAGTTGAGCGCATGTATTAGGGAATCCCTGAGCAGTATAAATGTCAATCAGGATATGTTGATACACGTCTGAACATTGTGTGACATAGGTATGAGCGTCTTGGTGTAAAATATTGAGATTTTTAAGCGTATTTGTCATAAAATATCGAGAGGCAATGCTAATGACCTCACTATTGGCTTCTACTGCGACCATAGAGCAGTCTTTGAGTGATGCAGCCATATGAGCCACAGCACCGCCGCCGAGGCCTAGAAGACACGTTGGGCCCGGGTGTGTCCGCAATGCTGTTGTAAAAGGTTGCAGATAAGATAGGGCGGGTTTGTGAGGTTGGTAGCGGTGTAATAAGGTTTGTAAGTTGATCTGATCTTTAAACACAAGCCAGCGATATAAGGGATTTTGGTACACGCTCAGCTCTGGAGAATGGTATATACGTTTGCCGGCCGCAGTTTTCCAATAGGTTTTCATGGTAGATTAAGCAATGTCTTGCAGTGAGGTCTTGCATATATATCAGGACCACAGTGAAACGTCGAGCTAGAAATAGGATAATGGAATGCGATTACAGCAAAAATTACTAGAAGATGCCTTTGTGACCATTCATCCTGAATGGCACGATGTGATAGAAAACGCTTTGGGTACGATGGACTCCCAGTATTTGGAGGCATTACATCAATCTGAATTATGGTTGCCGGGTCGAAATTTATTATTTGCTGCGTTTCGTCAGCCGTTGAGTTCCACTCAATATCTTTTACTGGGTGAGTCTCCTTATCCTAGACCACAATCGGCCAATGGCTTTGCATTTTGGGATGCTGCAGTAGGGCCTCTATGGTCCGAAACCGGGTTGAGCAAAGCTGTGAACCGGGCTACTTCGTTGCGAAATTTGATTAAAATGATGCTCTATGCGCGTGGAGATTTACACAACGATGTCTCGCAAGACGCTATCGCGCGTTTGGATAAGTCGGCTTATGTACAGACTTTAGAGCAACTGTTTCAAAGGTTTTTGCACCATGGGTTTTTGTTGCTCAATGCGTCCTTGGTGTACGAAGCCAAAAGAATTCCCTATCACGCAAAACATTGGCGACCCTTTATGGCGCAACTCTTGCTGAGTATTGCTCAAAAAAAACCTGATGTACAATTGATTTTATTGGGTAGAATCGCGCAACAAATTTCTCAGCGCACTGCTTTTTCTTGCTTTGAGGCCGAGCATCCTTATCAATTGACCTTTGTGAAAAACCCAAAAGTCGTCGATTTCTTCAAACCTTTAAATTTACTGGAGCCGTATGTCATCAACTATTGATTTGGATGAAGTTGCTAAATTTTCTAGACATGCCTCAGATTGGTGGATTCCTGATGGGCCTTTGCATACCTTGCATGACATCAATCCAGCCCGATTAAGCTATATTGAGTCGTATATCACGTTGAAAGGCCAACGTGTTTTAGATCTTGGTTGTGGTGGTGGTATTTTAGCAGAAAGTATGGCCCGCCAAGGCGCCCTCGTAACAGGTCTTGATGTGGAGCCGGAAGCTATTGCTGCCGCAAAACAACACGCTGCTGCAGAACATATACCTGTAGACTATGTTTGCCAGCCTGTTGAGTCTTTTGTGGCCGAGCCTTTTGCGGTCATCACTTGCATGGAAATGATAGAGCACGTGCCCGAGCCACAATTGATTTTAGAGCATGCTGCTCGCTTGCTAGCACCTGGAGGGTATTTGTTGTTATCTACTATCAATCGTACGCTGCAAGCCTATGCCAGTGTTGTATTTGCAGCGGAATATGTATTCGATTTATTACCACGCCAGACCCATGATTATCAACGGTTTATTAAACCCAGTGAATTGGCCGCTATGCTGAGAGTGGTGGGATTGGATTTGGTCGGTCTAACGGGGCTTGCCTATCATCCGTTGACTCGCACGGCTTCTTTGGTGGCTTCTGTTTCAGAAAACTATTTGCTGGTCTGTCGTTCAAGCACATAGCGTTCTTGGTAGCGTTTTTGTGCATATAAGGCCTGTTCTTCATTCACCGTACCGTTGGGTTGCCCAAATAAGTCAAGGCGTACGGCCTTGGGTTTTTGGCAGGCAAGATAAGATTTAGATACCGTATAATAATTGAGCGCTTCACGGAGTAATTTTTTACTAAAAGGTGGATCATCTAAACGTTCATAGACATCCATGATATCCTCAAAAATACCTAATTTCAGGGGCCTGACGAGGTGTGATTTGCTAAAAAATGCATTAGGAAACTGGTCAATCAACCATTCAATTACGATTTGTTTTTCAGATTTTGTAGTCATAGGGTTTGTTATGAGCTAAGAACATAATTCACAAACTTACCACAAGGAAGGATGAGGAACAATGATCTCATAAAAACTAGCTTTGTATAGGACTGATATAACGAGCCCTTTATGACGGAATTTGCGTCATAAGGGGCTCGCTAATACATAATGCGTTTCTAAGTCTTATGCCAAGTGCGCATAACCAGAGTGTTTGAGATAATTATGATCGGGATAATAAGCAAACAATACGGAGCCGCCTTTTAATAAATTAATGATGGGTTTAGAAATTTTTTGCCCGATAGAAGGGCAGCCCCAGCTGCGGCCTGCGCGGCCTGATTTATGAATGAAACTAGGATCCATATACCACGCGCCATGCATCACTACGCGTCGGTCGTAGGCATTATCATTAAATCCTTTTTCTAATCCTTTTAAGTTTAACGATAAACCATTTGATCCCATATAGGTGTCTTGGGTCACGTAAGTTCCAAGGCTGCTGGCCTTACTTGATGCTTGATTTGAAAAATGTTTAGGCACCACGCTACCTGAGTTGACGCCATGTGCCACATACGTATTGTAAAGCAAACGGTTACGATGCAAGTCAAAAATCCACAGTCGTTGCTTGGAAGAAGGCAATGAATAATCAATCACAGCCAAGACTTGTTTTTTTACCGAACCTTTGATAACGGCTTTTTTATACGCGGACAATGCAAGTTTTAGTACAGAACGGCTTAATTTGGGTGCTGCACGGCTCAAATGTTCTGCCTGGGTATTGATATCGATCGGAGTTGTGGCAAAGCTAGTAGAGTTAGAGATCAAGTTCCCCGTCAATAAAACAACGGCTAATAAAGTCATGAGAGTATTCATAAATGCTCCATTCTTCTTTTAAAAACAAACAATTATAACAAAAAATAGGTCCAATGTAAAATCGAAGGGCTTAAAAAAGTGCGCTGACATTAAGCAATTATATTGAGCAAAAAGTTAAAAATTGTGATTCTTAAATGTTTTCAGTTATAATCGCACCCAATTATTTTGTTTTTGAGACATATCATGTTGGATAAGCGTTCTTTGAAGTTGCCTGAAGGCATCCGAGCTAAAATTAATCAATTATATCGCGCGCCAGAAGCGCAAGTGGTGACTGATTTGATTGCAGCAGCATGCTTGGACTCAGAATTAACGCGCACTATACAAACCACCGCCATCAATTTGGTGGAAGCGGTTCGTTCAGGTCGCAAAAAGAGTTTGGGTGTTGATTCTTTTTTAACAGAATATTCTTTATCGAGTGAGGAAGGCCTCTCTTTGATGTGTTTGGCAGAAGCTCTATTGCGTGTGCCCGATCATCCTACTATCGATGGTTTGATCAAAGATAAACTTGCTTCATTGGATTGGAAAGCGCATCAGGGTCAAAGCGATTCATTGTTTATCAATGCCACCACATGGGCATTGATGCTAACGGGAAAAGTGTTATCACCTGAAAAAGCTGCTTCGCGTTTGAGCCATGTCATTAGAACGCTGATCAGTCGCTCTGGTGAGGGGGTTGTACGGCTTGCTGCTAACAAAGCGATGCATATCATGAGCAAGCAATTTGTAATGGGACGTACGATTCAAGAGGCTTTGAAACGAGCAAAGAAAAAAGAAGCTCAAGGATATCGTTATTCTTATGATATGTTGGGAGAAGCCGCTTTGACAGTGGCTGATGCAGAACGTTATTTCCAAGCTTACAGAGCTGCGGTTGAAGCTATTGGTGTGGAAGCCAAAGATATGGGTCATATGTATGACAAACCAGGCATTTCAATCAAGTTATCCGCGTTGCATCCTAGGTATCAAGAAGCTCAATACGAAAGAGTACTGGCAGAGCTATCTCCTAAATTATTGAGTTTGGCCCAGCTGGCAAAACAACATGACATCAGTTTGACCATAGATGCTGAAGAGTCTGAACGCCTTGAATTATCTATGGATGTGATTGAGCGCGTATTCGATGACGCCAGTTTGTCGGGATGGAATGGATTTGGTCTGGCAATTCAATCGTATCAAAAACGAGCTTTTTATCTGTTGGATTGGGTTGCAGATTTGGCTAGACGTAATCAGCGCCGGGTAATGGTGCGTTTGATCAAAGGCGCTTATTGGGACAGCGAGATTAAAAAGTCTCAAATGCAAGGCTTGACTGATTATCCCGTATTTACTCGAAAAGTCTTCACAGATTTGTCTTTTCAAGCCTGTGCAAAAAAACTGTTGACGATGACGGATGCGATATATCCACAGTTTGCTACGCATAATGCCTATTCTGTGGCTATGATCATGAGCCTAGTTGGCGAATATCGCGATTTTGAATTTCAATGCTTACACGGCATGGGAAATGAATTATACGAAAAAATTGTACCAGCTGATTGTTATAATATTCCTTGTCGTATTTATGCTCCTGTGGGCAGTCATGAAGATCTATTACCTTATTTGGTGCGTCGCTTATTGGAAAATGGCGCTAATTCTTCTTTTGTACATCGTATTGTGGATGAATCTGAGTCTATTGCAGATTTAGTGGATGATCCTGTAAAGAAATCAGAGCTCTTATTAAGTAAAATCAACCAAAATATTCCACTACCGATATCTATTTTTTCACCAGAACGACTTAATTCTAAGGGGATTGACTTGTCAGATCGAACTACACTTGCTCATTTGCAAGAAACTATTGCGGCTCTAGAACCTTTCGCATGGCGTTCTGGACCTATTATTGGAAAACATTTTGTAAAAACAGGCGTAGAGAAAGACGTGATCTCTCCACAAACGCAACAAGTTATCGGTACCGTCATTTCTGCTAGTGGTGAGGATATTGAGCATGCATTGGTGGAAGCCAATCGTGCTTTTGAGCAATGGCGGATCACATCTGTAGAAGATCGTGCTGCCTGTTTGCTGCGTTTTGCGGATCTTTTAGAAGAAAACATTTCGACTTGTCTGGCTATTTTATGCTTGGAAGCCGGTAAAACATGGTCAGATGGTGTGGGCGAAGTACGAGAAGCAGTTGATTTTTGTCGGTATTATGCGGCACAAGCGATAAAACTGTTGGCAGAACCAACGCAACTGCAAGGGTACACGGGTGAAACCAATATTTTAAGCTTGCATCCACGTGGTCTTGTGGTATGCATCAGTCCTTGGAATTTCCCTTTGGCTATTTTTACGGGTCAAATCGTTGCAGCTTTGGTCACAGGAAACTGTGTGATTGCGAAACCGGCTGATCAAACGCCATTGATTGCTTACCATGCAGTGGAATGGATGTTGAAAGCAGGATTTCCCGCCGGTGTTGTGCAGTTATTACCTGGCTCTGGTGCCACAGTGGGGGCGACTTTGGTGGCCGATAAACGCGTCAAAGGGGTGATTTTTACGGGTTCTACGCAAACCGCTAACCGTATTCATCAAAGCCTGGCATCACGTGAAGAAATCATTCCTTTGATAGCGGAAACTGGCGGACAAAATGCCATGATTGTTGATTCTTCTGCACTATTAGAACAAGTGACTTTAGACGTCATGGCATCGGCATTTGCTTCTGCCGGTCAGCGTTGTTCCGCATTACGAGTTTTGTACATACAAGAAGATGTTTATCCTCGAATGATTGAGTTGTTGAAAGGTGCGATGGGTGAATTGCGCATCGGTGATCCACGTTGGTTGGTATCCGATATTGGTCCAGTGATTGATGAAACAGCTTTGAAAAACCTACAAGCACATGTGGCCAAAATGACAGAACGTTATGAATTGATTTATCAATGCGCCTTGGAAAAAAATTGTGAATCAGGTTATTTTATGCCACCTACAGCCATTGCCATCGATCACATTCAAGCGTTGGAAAAAGAAGTCTTCGGGCCCGTCTTACATGTGATTTCTTACAAACGAGAGCATCTGGACGGAGTGATTGAGCAAATTAATCAAACCGGATATGGGTTAACCTTGGGTATCCATAGTCGCTTGAACTCTACAGTTGACTATATACGCCAACGCGTCCATGTAGGTAATTGCTATGTGAACCGTAATATGGTGGGTGCTGTTGTTGGACTGCAGCCTTTTGGCGGAGAGGGATTGTCTGGTACTGGCCCCAAAGCTGGTGGACCACACTATTTGCCACGCTTATGCGTAGAACGCACTTTTACCGTCGATACGACTGCAGCAGGCGGCAATGCAAGCCTGATGTCAATTCCTGAAGGTGAGTGACCTATTGATGTGCGGTCCCCTTGAGGGGGCCGCTTCTAACCGACGTGGGTGAAAAAAGTTTAGGCCTTACGAGAAAACGCGATCTCTTTGTTAAGTTTTGTTATTAACTCGGTCATTTGGCCCGTCTAAACTCCCTAATTAAAAACAAAACTTGCCTCGACCTCGAGGTTTTGCGTAAGTCCTGAAGTTTTTAATGCGCGTAGGAAGTTAATAATATTTGCGTAAGCTCTTCATCGCTCATACCATCTTTCAGCACATCTTCTAGGTTCAAGCGAGGCGCAATAGGATTCACTGGACGTTCTGATGCTTGAGCCTTTGATGGTTGTCTAAATAGCACCCTAAGATGACTTGAAATTGAACTGTTGGGTTGGAGGTCTAGGCTCAGATTAAATGCTTCGATTGCTTCGCATAACTCTAATGTCAAAGGATGGGCCTCGATGAACTCAAGAGGGTAATGGACGTAGCGACAACTATATTCAGTAGTGTTATTTGACTTGGTGTGAGTTCTAGGACGAAGGAGTTTGTCGCGATTTGTGGGGTTCTCGATACGATCGATGCTGGATTGATTCATCAAAGGTCGCAAGCCATTTTGACATGTGCCAAGGTCCTCGGTGATAATAAAAACATCAGCTCCTCCTGGAACCGCGTAATATTTGTCATCTTGATAATAGTGTTTTTCTAAAATCACAAAATCACTTAAGTTGCTATCAGGATCATTGATCGCCCTCAAGGTCAGAGGGCAACTGCTTTCGGCAATTGTTTTTCTGATCTCAAGATAGTGTTCCAGCGCTTTTTCTTGGTTTTTTGTGAGAGTTGCGCAATAGCCTTTATAGTGATTTTTTGGTTCAGGATTGTTTTTTTGGGTTGCATGGAGTTGTTTAAGCGCCTCAGGTAAATTGGAAATCGCTGTTCTTTGCCTACTACGTAACGCTTCTAATTCTTCATGATTCATGGCGAACTTTTGATAGTTAGTGCCTGATTGATCTTGTTGTATGAGATCTGTTGGTGTTAAGTACTGAGAGCCATTGGTATGGCGCAGATCGTTGATCAAGGATTGTCTTGTTTCTGGGTTAAATAACAGACGAATCAAGGAGTAGTTTGAAGGCACTACGAATTCAAAGACGTGAAAAAAAACCGCTATTGCAAGTGTGACTTGAAAGTATGGGGTGGCGCTGAGAAGTAAAATGACATCGTACGAATACAACACTGTTTTATAAAACCAAAAAATGGCAAGCATGGCTCTCGGTAGTGGCGCTGGCATTGGCCTTAGAATCATGAGGGACACTCGGGCACAATTGATAAAATACATCAGGGCTAGGATGGGTAGACTCAACATCGGAAAAACAGCCCATGTAATCAATGCCAACGTAGCTGCGTACATCAAATACCTAAAAACTTTTTTGATGTACTCTACTATGAGTTTCCACCACATACGTTTTCATCCTAGATACGAGCTTTGGTCATGATTTTATCATATTAGGTTTTCGTATCAAAGCGAATTCTATGAGTATGAAGGTTGTTGTTCTGCTAAAGTTTGTGGATCCTCTAGGGTCAATCTATCCGAGCTTTGCGGTGTAAATAGTCTGTCACGAGCAAGCAAAACACTGGGTTGCAGGCTTGCATTAAAGGCTTCAATGCTTTCGCATAGTACCAGTGCCAAAGGATGTCCGTCTATGATCTCATAAGGGTGATGTATATAACGACAAGGATAAAAAGGTTCTTGTACTGACTTAGAGTAAGCTGACGGGAATCGAAATGAATCTCGATTTGCGGGATGACGAAGGTTATTTTGGTGAGTTTTACTATCAAAAAGTGGTTGTAATCCGATTTGTTGTTCCGTATTGGGTTCATGGGTTGTGGTCAAAAAAACATCAGTTGCTCCTGGCACTGCATAATAGTTGTTATCTTGATAATAGTGTTTTTCTAGAATCACAAAATCATGTAAGTTGCTGGTTGGATCATCGACCTCATGCAAGGACAACATGCACTTGGCTTTAGAAATATCCGATTTTATCTCGAGATATTGCTTCAGCGCTTTTTGTTGGTTTTCTTGTAGAGTTGCAAGATAGTTCGTATAGTGATTTCCTGGTTCAGGATTGTCTTTTTGGTTTGCATGGAGTTGTTTAAGCGCCTCAGGTAAATTAGAAATCGCTGTTGTTTGCCTACTACGTAACGCTTCTAATTCTTCTGGATTCATTGCCAACTCTTCATAGGTAAGAGGGATCAGCTCTTGAATGAGGTTTGTTCTTGCGGATGGACTCAGTAAAAGATGAAACAATGAATATTTTACAAGGACCGAAGCTTCAAAGATTTCGAAGAACAGAGTTATGGTGATTAGGTACGATATATATGGGATGGCGCTGAGCAGTAAAATGGCATCAGGCAGGAATCTGACGAAAATAAATGACATAAAATAGACCATCATACCCCGCAGCCTGGGGTCGTCAATGTTTAATGCTCTATAAACCCCGTCAATGACTATAATACAATGTATCAAATACACAACTCCTAAGATAAAAGGACTTAGGAGTTGGAAGCAACCAAACATAAATAATGCGAGAGCAGCTGCAATCAATAGCGCTCGATGAACTTTTTTGATGTAGGCCACCAATATCTCTAACCACATAAACTTTTATTTCCTAAAGAAAATATTTGGTTATCATTTTATCATATTGGTTTTGGCAATCATAGCTAAGGCTTGTTTGCTCTAAAAGTAAACGCAGGTAGTCCCGCTTTCGCGGGAGCATACGTTGTGTGGGTTCTATAGGTTTCTCAACACATATTGTAGGATACCACCGTGTTTGTAATACTCTAGTTCATTGCCTGTATCGATTCGACAGAGGACGTTGATGGTTTGTTGATGGCCGTCAGCATCATGGATGTTTACAGGTAAAATGGCTCCTGGTTGCAAACTTTGGTCTAATGAGATGCTGATTTTTTCATTGCCTTTTAGGTTTAAGGTAAGTCGAGTGGTATTGTCGAGAAACTGCAAAGGCAATACGCCCATGCCTACCAAATTTGATCGATGAATACGTTCAAAACTTTCTGCAATCACCGCTTTGACGCCTAACAAATTGGTTCCTTTCGCCGCCCAATCTCGAGAAGAACCGGTCCCATATTCTTTGCCGGCAATGATGACCAATGGGTGATGCTCCTCTTGATAAAGCATTGCGGCATCATAGATAGGCATCACTGTTTGAGATGGAATATATCGTGTCATTCCCCCGACGACTTCTGGAGTCATTTCGTTACGTATGCGAATATTGGCAAACGTACCGCGCATCATAATTTCGTGATTACCGCGACGTGAACCGTAGGAGTTGAAATCTGCTTCTGCAACCCCTTTAGACGTTAAGTACAATCCAGCCGGGGAGTTTGCTTTGATCGATCCTGCGGGCGAAATATGATCGGTGGTAATTGAGTCACCAAATATACCTAAAATATAAGCTGCGTCTATGGCTTTTATGGGGTCGGGTTGTTTTTTCAAATTTTGAAAAAAGGGCGGGTGTTGAATATACGTTGATGTGTCTGACCAGGTATAAGTACTGCTGTCGGCGACAGGAATTGATTGCCAATGTTGGTCGCCTGAAAAAACTTCAGCATAGACTTTGCGAAACATACTCGATGCTACTTGAGTCATTTCTTTGGCAATTTCCGCATTAGAAGGCCAGATATCCTTCAAAAAGACGTCACGACCCTCTTGGTCTTGGCCTAATGGTGTATTGTTCAAATCAATGGCTGCAGTGCCGGCGAGGGCAAAAGCCACTACCAAAGGCGGAGATGCGAGCCAATTGGCACGGATTTGTGGATGGATCCTACCTTCGAAATTACGATTGCCTGATAAGATGGCGCTGACGACCAAATCATGGTCGCTAATCGTTTGAGCAATAGGCTCAGGCAGTGGACCGGAGTTGCCAATACAGGTGGTACAACCGTATCCTACCAAATTGAATCCCAACTCATCTAGATATCTTTGCAAACCTGCGTGTTGCAAATAATCAGTGACTACTTTTGACCCTGGGGCCAAAGAGGTTTTGACCCAAGGTTTGCAGGATAAACCTTTTTCACGGGCTTTTTTGGCGACTAATCCTGCAGCCATTAAGACTTCGGGGTTAGAGGTGTTGGTGCAACTGGTGATGGCGGCAATCACGATGTCACCATGGTGTAGTGCATAGGATTGTCCTGCTACAGGGTATGTGGTATCGTGTTCTTGCTGTTTGCCCGTTTCTGTCAATAATTCGGTAAAGGCTTGCGATAGGGTGTGCAGTGTGACTTTGTCCTGCGGACGTTTGGGGCCTGCCAATGAAGGTTCCACACTTGCCAAATCTAATTCTAATGTATCGGTAAAGATGGGATCAGCATGATTGGGCTCATACCATAGTCCTTGTGCTTTAGAATAAGCTTCTACCAACTTCACGGTATGCTCATCTCGCCCTGAGAGGGTCAAATAACGTAATGTTTCTTGGTCTACGGGGAAAAAGCCGCAGGTTGCGCCGTATTCGGGCGCCATGTTGGCTATGGTTGCACGATTGGCCAACGGCAACCCAGACAAACCTGGTCCATAATATTCTACGAATTTTCCTACCACGCCTTTTTTACGTAGCATTTCTGTAATGGTTAACACCAAGTCTGTTGCGGTGACGCCTTCGGATAATTTACCTACCAATTTAAAGCCCACAACCTCTGGAATCAGCATGGATACGGGTTGACCGAGCATTGCTGCTTCAGCTTCAATACCACCAACCCCCCAGCCTAAAATGCCAAGCGCATTAATCATAGTGGTATGCGAATCTGTACCCACCAATGTGTCAGGATAAGCGTAAGTGTCTTGACCAATCGTTGTTTGCCATACGGTTTTACCCAAGTACTCCAAATTGACTTGATGGCAGATCCCTGTGCCGGGAGGAACAACTTGAAAATTATCAAAGGCTTTTTGTCCCCAACGTAAAAATTCATAACGCTCTAAATTGCGTCGCATTTCAATCGTGGTATTCTGGGCCAACGCGCCATTTGTTCCAAACGCATCTACCATGACCGAATGATCAATGACCAAGTCTACGGGTGATAGCGGGGAAATTTTTTGGGGGTCATCGCCCATTGCTTCTAAGGCGGTGCGCATGGCAGCCAAATCTACCACAGCTGGGACACCTGTAAAGTCTTGCATCAAGACTCGAGCAGGACGAAACGCAATTTCATGGTTTGAGGTTTTTGTTTGACCCCAATCTGCCAAGGCCTTGATGTCTTCAGTTGTGACAGTAGTACCGTCTTCAAAACGTAATAAATTTTCTAATAAAACTTTCAAGGAATAAGGTAGCTGCTGAATGCCCTGGAAATGGGTGTTTTCGGCTTTTTTTAAACTATAATAATGATAAGTTTTATCATCAACGCGTAGTACATCTTTGGTTTGCAACGTGTCTTTGCCGATATTCATAATAGACTCCTAATTAAAATAAACTCTCATCAGAGTTTTGCGAATTTCCAGGTTCTGGGGATGACTCTTCATCCATTGGAGGTAATTCTGTTTCTTTGAAATACTCGGTAATGGTGTTGATTTGATTCGGCCTTGCACGCAATCCATTCACTGGATTAATGCCAAGCGAAATGATGCCAGGTGGGGGAATGAGTGTATGCTCAGGTTTGTCCTGAAGGGCGATTTTCATGAAGTCAATCCATAATGGTAAAGCCAAACGAGCAGCGTACTCATGTAAGGGCTGTGGCGTATCAAAACCAATCCATGTGGTGACGACCAAATCTTGATTATAACCAGCAAACCAAGCATCTACTTGCTCATTGGTGGTGCCTGTTTTGCCTGCAATATCCTGACGGTTCAATACTTTTGCTGCACTAGCGGTGCCTTGTTGAATCACACCTTGTAAAGCAGAGTTGATTAAAAATGCATTATCTGCTGGGATGACTCTAGGAGCAGCCATGTCAGCACCTGGCTCTTCTTCTGCACCAGGTACTTCAGTGGGTTTGGCTTGTAACAACACGTAGCCTTTGGTATTCGTGACGTGATCAATCAAGTAAGGTTCAACTTTATAGCCGCCATTGGCAAAAATCGCATAAGCGGCTGTTAGGTCAATTGGCGTGACGGTCAAACTTCCCAGTGCCAAAGACAGTGCATGCGGCAGGCTGTTTTTTCTGAATCCGAAACGCGTTGCATATTCAATGGCATAATCAATGCCGATGTCATCCAAAATACGAATTGAGACCAGGTTACGCGAGAGAGTGAGTGCTGCTTTTAAGCGAGTGGGTCCGCCAAATTTTAAATTATCATTATGCGGGCGCCATTCTGGTTGGCTGGGATCGCGAATCACAATCGGCGCGTCATTGATGACTGTAGCAAGGGTGTAGCCTTTATTTAAGGCTGCAGCATAAATAAAGGGTTTAAAGCTTGATCCTGGTTGACGCTCTGATTGCGTGGCTCGATTGAATTTGCTTTTCTCGAAATTAAATCCACCGACTAAGGCTTGAATACCGCCATTGCTGGGGTTGAGGGCGATGAGTGCTACCTCTGCCTCTGGATTTTGCGAAAGCTCGTAGGATTCATTTTGTCGTTTGATATAGACGATATCACCCGCTTTTAATACTTGATGCGCACTGGAAGGTGCGCGACCTACGTAGCCTTTCTTCAGCTCAGGGCGTGCCCAGGAGATACCTTCCCAAGGTAAAGTGATGGTTTCGTTTTTTTGAGTCACGGCAGTAGCGCTTTTCTCTTCCACAGAAAGAATTGCCACGGGCTGTAAATCACCGATTGTATGATATTGCTGGAGTGTCTTATGACGTATGCTAGGCGAAGTTAAAGATGAAATGTGCCCAATAGGACCTCGATAACCGTGACGACGATCATAGGCTAGCAAGTGATCTTCGGTGAGTTGATTGGCTGCGATTTGCAGGCGACTATCGATCGTAGTGTATACCTTATATCCTCTGGTGTAGGCTTCTTGGCCGAAATGATCCACCAAAGATTGACGAATCATTTCCGCTACGTAAGGTGCGTGAACTTGTGGACTGGTCCCATGATAATATTCAATCAGAGGTTGTTGTAGTGCTTCATCGTATTGATCTGCGGTGATATATTTTTCTTCATACAAGCGTTCTAGAACGTGATCACGGCGTTTCTTAGCGGCTTTAGGATTGATGATGGGGTTGTGGGTAGAAGGTGCTTGGGGTAGGCCGGCTATCATAGCCAATTGAGCAATATTGAGTTCTTTTAATTGCTTACCATAATATATTTTTGCAGCAGCGCCGACACCATAAGCACGGTTACCAAGATAAATTTGATTCAAATATAATTCTAGAATTTTTTCTTTGCTGAGCTCTTGATCGATTTTGATGGCCAGCATGATTTCGTTAAATTTACGTAAAAAAGTCTTTTTGCGATTGAGAAAGAAGTTTCTAGCGACCTGCATCGTGATGGTACTGCCGCCTTGTGATTTGGTGCCTGTTTGAATCATACTGACAGCGGCACGACCCAGGCCAAATATATCGACACCAGGATGATCAAAAAACCGTTGGTCTTCTGTGGCCAATAAAGCATGAACTAACGTGGCTGGAATTTGGTCATACGTCAGTGGAATACGTCTTTTTTCACCATATTCTTGAATCAACAACCCATCTTTGGTGAAAATTTGTAATGGAACTTGCAATTCCATGGTTTTGAGGGAGGCTACATCAGGAAGTTGGCTTTGTGCGTACACGTACAGTACAATCACACAGGTCATTACGACAAATAAAAGACTCAATAACGCCCAAAGACCCGATTTCCAAAAATACGATAGTTTTTTCAACTCAAATTGACCTCAGTGATTGCAACAAGCCAACACCCTGACAAATTCTACATTATAAACGTTGAACCATACGTTGCAACCTTATTTGGTTCGTACGGACGAAAAAACACCGAACCATGCGTACCCGGCTTTTCAATGATCAGAATTCACCATTATTAATGGGTGAATTTGATCATATTCGTGCTAGAAATTCAAAACATATTCATCATGGTATGATCTTGCCCTGAGAGTCGATGAGGTTGACTTTGCATTATTTTAATATTTTGACTATGATAATAATCGGACTATGCTTCAATTTTTAGTGATAATTATAATTTAAGGATAAGGACGATGAAAAAAAATATATGGAAATTAGTGTGATTGATTACTGCTGCGGCACTGGCTGTCTGTTGTACAGTGGCTAACGCTGATGTTAGCCTCTCCTGCTCGAATTACAATCTCTCGGATAGCAAATACCATAAATGTGGTTGCTCATCAAAATCTATATCACATGACTATGGAGACTCTCATGCAGGCGGGTGCGCGTGCGCGCTTGACGACCGTGGGAATAACACTAGCAGTGCAACTTGGTCATGCCAGGCAGGAAAGAATGGGAAATCTGACTGTCGGTGTGTGGTAAACACCGGGGTTAATTGCGACTCCCACTGTTAGGGAAAAGCTATTCTCAAGTTGTTATGTAAGCACTTCTTCAAGTTTAATGAGTATGTTGTACAATTTTTTGTTAATTCACTTCTATAAAATTTAAGAAGGTAAGACCATTTATAATGGTCTTACCTGGATGATGTATTGGTGTCATGCAAATTTTGAGACTTTAGTTGGAATTGATATCTAAAGTAGGCACGACTTTTTTGGCCTTTGGCTAAGATTATAATTAAAAATATTGCTTCAAGCTTACTCATGGACCTACGCTACTTGACAGGGCTACCGCACGTGGTGCTTAAAAAACATCATGTAGGGCGCGTGCCCGCCATTGTGCCTGAATCTGGTGGGCACGTCGCTGGCGCTCCTTTACCCACCGTACATGTTTTATGCTAAATGAAGCGACCAAATATCTCGTGCTTGATTTTGAAGCACACATGCGCGCTTGCCCTGCGCTACTTGATTTTCCCCTGATTTTTTGGATACCCTGTAATATAATCACTTTTCATTAATAAGCGGTAATAGATATTCAATCCAAGTTTTAGTCAAGAAGAACGAAGAATAAATTATTTCAATTTCGCTGATTAGCTGGTGAGAGAAAATAAATTCACTGTATGCTCAATAGAAAAAATACTAGAAATTCCTCGTGTTAATCCATACCATACAGACTTTAAAAAACTTTATGGAACCGAACTTACGCAATGACTTCCAGATGTTTTTTATAAGGCCGCTTCGTATCTCAATGCATACCAAGAAAATTTTATGGCTCTTGCTTCATGGATTTTTTCCATTGGTCCTTCAGGCCAAATCACTCTCTTACATTAAGATTACGGGGATTACGAATGAGCCATTGATAAACACAGAAAATCGGTTAAGTGATCTTTATAAGGACAAATCTATTTTTCAGGAGTCTACTGACGCGTTACGTTTACAAATTGCAACAGCACTCAAACCTTATGGCTATTTTAAGCCTGATATTACTATCCATACGGATCAAACAAAACATACGGTTGATATTGATGTGAGACTTGGACCGCCGTTGCGTATCACGACCTGTAGTATTCTGGTTTTAGGCGAAGGTGTGCAAAATGCGGAAATTCAGAGGGTGCGACATCAGCTGCCTATCAAGGTTGATCTCCCCTGATAACCCTGTATCTTATCTCAAGGGCTGCGAGAAATGGCGTGTGTGCAGTTGTGTTTTATTTTCATTCAATTGAATTTGCATTACCTCATTAAACAAACTAGAATAAGTAGTAATAAAGTATTACTTTAAGGTTTTTATCATGAGCGTTGCCAAAATTGCAATATCAATGGACGATCAATTACTCACAAAACTCGATCAATTTATTGCTCAAAAAAAATTTAAAACACGCAGCCAAGCCATTCAAATGGCCGTCCGTGAAACCATTCTACGCTTGGATCATGAGTGTTTAATTCATGCCTGTGCTCAATTGGATTCAACATATGAACAAACAGTCGCAGACGAAGGACTAGAACAGGATAGCAATGAATGGCCAGAATTTTAAGAGGTGATGTTGTATGGGCGAACTTAAACCCTACAACAGGACACGAACAATCAGGGCATCGTCCTGTGTTAATTTTAAGTCATGATATTTTTAATGAAAAATCAGGCACCGTTATTGCCGTTGTCATCACCAGCCAACCACAAAAAGCGGGCTTTCCTTTAACATTACAATTACGTGATAAACTAACGCATAAAACAGCGTGGGTTAAAATAAGTCAAATTCGAACATTGTCCACACTAAGATTAGGGAAGGCCATAGGGCGTGTTACGGATGATGAACTTCAAAACGTATTGGATGGATTAAATCGCATTCTGAATTGAGCAACATGCTTGATAACCCTCTCTCGTCAATCCTCTCCCCACGCGCAGTGGAAAGCAGGGTATTGGCGGTACCTGGGGTACGTTTATTGGTGGCAATCGTTGGCTTGTTTCAGATAATCGCGATGCAGGCGTAATACGTTTTTTTGTAAAGCTTCGAAGCTGCCAGTGTTCATCAGGATATCATCCGCTACCGCTCGATACACGGATTCACTCGCCTGGGTTTGTAATATGTGAGTTGCATGATGCGCTGAGCTCTGGTCGCGTTGGATGATACGTTCAATTTGTAGAGCAGGATCAGCCAAAATTAATAAGATGCGATTCAAATACGCATAATCCTTTTTATTCGTCAATAAAGGGATTTCAATCATGTAATAAACACTGGGTGGCGTTTGAATCATAGTTTCAATCTCTTTTCGAATCAAAGGATGCAGCAACTGTTCTAACCATATACGTTCTTTAGGATGCTGGATGATATGCTCGCGTAGGTGTGATCGTTTGAGATTTCCGGTGTCATCCAGCATGGATTGGCCAAAATGTGCGATGATCTGTACTAATGCGGGTTGCCCAGCTGCAGTGAGTTGTTTGGCAATCAGATCAGCATTGATAAGGTCAACGCCAAGAGCAGCAAACAAAGAAGCCACGGTTGATTTTCCGCTGGCAATTGATCCTGTCAAGCCTACACAGTACATACATCCCTCGCTAATACCTTTTGAATTGCTTTATAGGTGATATCTGCAAGTTGGTCAATCGTAGTGTGAGAGGTATTGAGGGGTGGGAACCAATACAACGTCTTGTCGATTGGGCGTAAGAGTGCGCCGTATTCTTGAGCCGCCTTTGCCAGCGCTCGACTGAAATTGGGGTGTATGCCTGAGAAATCAGCGGCCACAATGGCGCCTAAAGTACGGCTGGGCGTGAAGTATCCCGTCGCAGTGATGACTTCATTGAAGCGCTGATGCATATAGGCACCTAAATCACGTGCTTGCTGATTGATGTCTTCTGTTCGCATTGTTTGTACCGTAGCTAGCGCTGCCGCAATACCCAAAGGATTACCGCTATAGGTGTGAGAATGCAAAAAGCATCGTTTGGGATCCTCTTCGTGATAAAACAATTCAAAAATATCGTGGTCAATCAATACGCAGCTTAAAGGCACGGTGCCTGAGGTCAGCCCTTTTGAGAGACAAATCATGTCAGGATCAATGTTCGCATGGTGACTAGCCAGCCATTCTCCTGTTCGTCCTAAGCCAGTCATAATTTCATCAGCAATCACATAGATGTCATGCTGTTTGGCAAAATCTACCAGTTTTTTTAGAAAATCAGCACTGTAGGGCCGTAATCCATTTGCACCTTGAATGACAGGTTCTAAAATGATGGCACAGACTTGATGTTTTAATGCATCCAGTTGGGGTAAAAACTGTGACCAACACGCATGTGCGTTGTTCCATAAAGGATCTTGGCAGTTATTGACGTAGGGTATGGGATCTAGAAAATGACAGTTTACACCAAATGATGCCCAAGCATCTTTATACATACCCATGTCAGTAACGCTGAGTGCACCCAATGTTTCTCCGTGATAGGCGTGGCGTAAAGCAACGAATTGATTGCGTTGACGTTGGCCTTTGAGCGCGGTGGCTTGAATGGCTAATTTTAAAGCGATTTCGACGGCAGATGAACCATCGCTCGCAAAAAAAACATGTTGCTTCCCGCTGATGGCTGTTAATTCTTCCGCTAAGGCTACAATATTGGGATGAGTGGTGTTGGCTGAAATGACGTGCTCAAAGTGCTGAAGTTGCTGTTGGATGGCGGCTATAACAGCTGGATGCCCATGCCCCAAGGACTTACACCACCAGCTTGAAATACCATCAATCAATTGTCCTTGATCAGTTTCTAAATAACTGCCCTTTGCACGGGTGATGATCAAAGGCGGATCTTGTACAAGATTTTTCATAATAGTGCAAGGGTGCCAAACATGGTTCAAATCTTTGGCAATCAAGAGATCTGATGTGCGCATGGTTTTTCGAAAGTCCTGTTGACAAATTGAGTAGGAACTTTATCATGTTTAGCACTTATAAAACACCGGTGGTACTTTAATGACTTTATCGCAGCGATGGACTGAAGCTCAAGTAACAGAGATATATACGCTTTCATTCCCTGATTTGTTGTATCGGGCGCACACAATTCATCGTGAGCATCACGATCCTTCGGCCATTCAATTGGCACAATTATTGAGTATCAAAACGGGTGCCTGTCCTGAAGATTGTGGTTATTGCTCGCAAAGCGGTCATCATTCGACAAAGGTGGAAAAGGAAAGTTTAATGTCAGTGGAAGATGTACTGCAAAAAGCCCAGGAAGCCAAAGCCAATGGTGCGACACGTTTTTGCATGGGCGGCGCTTGGCGTAGTCCTCCGGAAAAAGCAATGCCGGCATTGGCTGACATGATCAAAGGGGTAAAGGATATGGGTTTGGAAACCTGCATGACCTTAGGCATGCTGTCTCAAACACAAGCCGAAACCCTGAAAACCGCAGGTTTAGACTATTACAATCACAATATTGATACCTCACCAAGCTATTACGACAAAGTGATCACCACGCGTACGTTTGGTGATCGCTTAGAAACATTGGAGCGTGTACGCCAAGCTGGCATTTCTGTTTGTTGTGGGGGGATTTTGGGTCTTGGCGAAACTCGCGAGGATCGCATAGAGTTT
This sequence comes from uncultured Legionella sp., assembly GCA_964625775.1. Lineage (GTDB taxonomy): Bacteria > Pseudomonadota > Gammaproteobacteria > Legionellales > Legionellaceae. The sequence continues at coordinate 42,479 of CAZVEH010000003.1, forward strand.
TTATTGACTTTGGCCAATTTGGAAACTCCGCCAGAAAGTGTCCCCATCAATCGATTGATTCCTGTTGAGGGAACACCTTTGGCCAATGCTCAGCAAGTCGAGGGGATCGAATTGGTACGCACTGTTGCAACAGCACGTATTTTAATGCCTACCTCCGCAGTACGATTGACGGCAGGACGTACAGAGATGAGTGATGAGTTGCAGGCGTTGTGTTTTTTTGCAGGCGCAAATTCGATTTTTATCGGTAATAAACTATTGACCGAAGCAAACCCGCAAATGGACAAAGATGAACAATTATTCCATAAACTGGGTGTGAAGGCTTGTGTTGCTGGATGATGAGTATTGGATGCATCAGGCCCTCGATCTGGCGCGACAAGCGTGGGATGAAGGTGAGGTGCCTGTAGGTGCTGTACTCATTGATGAGCAACAGCATTTATTAGGATCTGGGTACAATCAAGTGATTCAACGCCATGATCCTACGGCGCACGCAGAATTGCTTGCATTGCGGGGTGCAGGCGCGTCGATGAATAATTATCGTTTGAACCACACCACACTGTATGTGACCTTGGAGCCCTGTTGTATGTGCGCGGGTGCTTTAGTGCATGCGCGTTTGAAACGTTTGGTCTTTGGCGCCTTTGATCCTAAAACAGGGGCAGCGGGTTCAGTATTTGATATTTTGACGAGTGATACTTTGAATCACCGTGTCGCTGTCGCAGGGGGATGTTTGGAAGACGCATGCAGTTCCATGCTCAAGCGTTTTTTCAAAGAACGGCGTTAAACTTACAGGGTGAGATCACGTCTGAATGAATATTAGTCTAATCTTCGTCTTTGCGAACGAAGTGAAGCAATCCAGATCGATTCTCCATTGAAATACCGATCTGGATTGCTTCGCTATCGCTCGCAAAGACAATGTATTGCTTTAAGTGATACAAATTAATTCACTCATGCGGTTACCCTGGTTAAACTTATTCCGCGATTTCCTTTTCTGATAATTTCAGCTAAGATTAAGGCTATCTAAATAAGCACTGAGTTGGTTGCGATGGTCAAATCCACGGATGAGTTACCTGAAGATTCTAAGGAAAAAAAGAAGAAACCCAAACAACAGGCAGCCATTCCTACTGCAGACCATCAAGAATTGGACTCGTCTTCAGACTTACCTGCATTGGAAACACCTGATTCTTCTGAGTCTCTTCCCGGGGATGATGAGATGTCTTTTGTCACATCTGATGATCAAGATCCTGCAGCAATAGCCCTGCAAATCAATCAAGGCGAGGGGGATAGCGAAGGGCTCTCGCTTGATTTGTTGGATGAAGATGATTTATTGCAACAAGTCGCTGGTGTCTTTGTGTTATGGTGGCATTGGGCTTACTTCGAACTCTCAGTGGTGAGCCCTAATTTTCCAATTTACGCACCGCCTAAAATACTCCATCCTGACCTGATTCCTGGGACTCAAAACGAATTTGAGTTTGTGTACGATATTTGTGATCATGGCTATAAGTTGGTCACATCCAAAGGTTCGGAAATGTATTCCGCAGGGATGTCGATGTGTAAACTGTTTTATACCATCGAAAAAATGATTTTTATTTTGATCAAACGCCTGAATGACGAAGGCATTGACACTGTTACTGAAGTCCAAGTGATGTTTGATGGACATCTTTTGGCTCAAAGAAAGGCATTTGAGTCGATCATTAATTTGAACTATAACGTGGTGGTGACAAACTTTGATCCAGGTACTTGGGGTGAGCGCTATTTGGAAGTGGTCAAGCGTTTGGCAGATCGTGGTTATGGCTATCCGGCAGAAGCGCCTCGCGAGACTTATAAGCTCCATAAAAAGGCTAGTGCACCCAAGAAATCATAACATCGCAAGCGATAGGTGCTCTGATCATGATTGGTTTCCTAATCTATTCACGGGGCTTAATGTCAGCTAGCGAGTTGTGGGGAGTCGTGATTAACTATTTTCTCGCCAATACCACATCAATCACATGTGTGTCCTGGTAAGGGAAGGTGAAAATTTTATTGAACAAACGTTTGATGCGTTGTAATAAAAAATTCCTGGGCAACATACGAATGGATAAGCTATTCAGAAACCAGGTTCCTTCGATGCCAAACAGAGCTAACTCATCAATATTATTCAAAGTAATTGGGATATATAGTCGTTCATGGTGGATGACTTCGAATTGATGCTCACGAAATGCCTGAAGCAATTCAGTCTCACCTGCAGCAACCGTGGTGTTTTTGACAACAGCTTTGTAATAATGCCCAACAATACTGCTTAGAATAGATTCGCGCGCTATAAAATCAGCCAAATGCCGTTGTGCCACAGGAAAAGACTCATACGTAGTGGTGATGATTGAAAAGTATCCGTTCGAGCGTGTGAGCATTTGTGCTTGTTTGAACAACACATCGATAGGGATATAAGCATTGATAAAATGTGCCAATACCAAATCTTGACTGTGTGGGGGTAAATAATCTGTGGCCTCAGCAGCACTTGCTTCGATGGTATTCAAAGTGAGGTCTGTGCCAGCGCGTTTTAACATCTCTTCGGATACGTCGATGCCTGTTAAATCGGACAAAGGAAAGTGTTGTTTTAATTTGCGTAAAAAAGCACCGTCTCCTACGCCAAGATCTAGAATCTTAAAATGAGGTTTGTAGCCAATATCGGATTGAGTGATTTGCTGGATGGCGCAATTATGACTTTCTGTTATCGAACCAAAACAATCTGCTGTAGCATATTGGCTTGCGATCGAGTTGTATATCGCCTTCAGAGGCATGCCCAATCCCTAAATTTTTTTTATTTGTGAAAGTATATCTTCAAATCCTATGAGAATGCGAATTTTCTTTGTAGATTTTAAAATATTTTATGATATGTATGTTATATATAGGACTGAGTGATTTTAAATATCGCATTGTGCGCGGTCTTGAAGAAATGTCACCGGTTGTATGGTCTAATTTTTAGCAGATATGATTGACGAGATTCAGGATGATTGTTACCATCACTCCCAATTAAACTTATAAAGATTTACGCAAAATCTGGATCTATGCGTTACAGTTTGTTTGGTTTGGATTCGAGTTTGTTTCGTAAGTCTGATTCATTAGGATACAGTCATGCAATTTATTGATTTAAAAACACAATTACATCACATTGAAGATCAAGTGATGGCACGTATCAAGAAGGTATTGGCACATGGTGCGTTCATTATGGGTCCGGAAATTAATGAGCTTGAAACCCAGCTAGAACAATTTGTTGGGGTGAAGCACGCATTGACTGTGTCCAGCGGAACCGATGCTTTGCTCATCGCACTGATGGCATTGGAGGTGGGGCCAGGGGATGAAGTCATTACGTCTCCGTTTAGTTTTTTTGCTACTGCAGAAGTGATCCTGTTGTTGGGTGCAAAACCTGTTTTTGTTGATATTGATCCAAAAACATATCTTATGGATGTTACTTTGTTAGAAGCAGCTATCACGCCTCGTACAAAAGCGATTATGCCTGTGAGCTTGTATGGGCAGTGTGTTGACTTTAATGCCATCAACGCGATTGCAGCGCGTTATGAACTTCCCGTGATTGAAGATGCTGCTCAGAGTTTCGGTGCTTCTTACCATGGTCGATCATCCTGTTCGTTGACCACGATTGCTTGTACTAGTTTTTTCCCGTCTAAACCATTGGGATGTTACGGGGATGGTGGTGCGTGTTTCACGCAAGATGATATGCTCGCACAACGTATGGAAGAAATCCGTAATCATGGCCAATCTAAGCGCTATGTGCATACGCGTTTGGGATTAAATGGGCGGATGGACACCTTGCAAGCGGCTATTTTGTTGGAAAAAATGAATTTATTCCCCGCTGAAATAGGTATGCGTACCAAAGTCGCGCAGAGATATGCACAGCAATTACCCAAAGAAGTCATCAAGCCGTATGTCGAACCTCATAATATTAGCGTGTTTGCTCAGTACACGATCCAAGTCCAGGATCGCAATCGTGTCCAGCACGCATTGCAAGAGCAAGGCATTCCAACGGCGGTACATTACCCAATCGGATTACATCGACAAGACATACTCCAGTCGATGTATCCCGATCATGCTGTGTACCCGCATACCGATGCAGCAGCTGCTCATGTGATGAGTTTGCCCATGCATCCTTATTTAACCGAACAGGATCAGGATAAAATTTGCGAAGCTTTGGCCGATATTCTGAGTTACACAGAATTGGCTTAAGAGATGTTAACGCTTGCCATCATTTTTTTCGTACTGTCTTGGATGGCTACGGGTTGGTACCGCGGTTATGCGTTAACTCATCGTATTTTAGATATTCCTAATCATCGCTCTGCTCATGCCGTCCCTGTGCCACGAGGGGGCGGCGTTGTTTTTGTCATCGGCTTTCTTTGCGTGATGTTTTATGATGAACCCGATCAGATCCTATTGCCTATGTCAGCGTTAGGTATTGCTGTGGTGGGCTATTATGATGATACGTTCTCCCTGTCTGCCGGAAAAAGATTAGTTTACCATGTGCTCTTCAGCGCCCTGGCTCTATGTTCTTTAAGTGCTCTCCCAGAGATTCAAATCGGAATTTGGAGTTTACATTTCAATATATGGACTGCAATATTAGGTGTGTTTTATTTAGTGTGGATGTTGAATTTATATAATTTTATGGATGGCATTAATGGTATTGCAGGCTTCGAGGCCATCTGCGTTGCTTTGGGCATGGCCGTTGTATATGGTTGTTTGGGGTTACATTCGGCGATGTTTTTGCCCTCCATGCTCGCTGCTGGGGTTGCAGGTTTTTTGGTTTGGAATTTTCCCAAAGCCAAAATCTTTATGGGGGATGTAGGTAGTGGATTTTTAGGATTTCTATTTGGTTTGTGGTCTTTACAATCGGCCTATTTCAACCCAAGGCTATTTTGGTCATGGTTGATTCTATTGGGTGTGTTTGTGGTGGATGCAACCTGGACGTTACTGTGGCGCTTGGTGCACAAAAAACCTTTGCATGTGGCGCATGCGACCCACGCTTACCAACATGCATTTCGTTGTTATCAATCACATGGTCGAGTGAATTTAGCTGTTATCGCCTTGAATGTGATTTGGTTATGGCCCTTGTCGCTTTTGGTGGGATTGGGGCTGATGAATGGTTTAGTCGGTCTATGTATCGCCTATAGCCCGCTAATGGTTCTTGCTTGGCGATTCCGTGCGGGGCGCTCGAGTTCTACGTAGACCCAATCTTAGTTTTGAAGTAGTGATTGCTAGCGTAATTTCAAAAAGCTATGGCTTCATGAGGTGGCTCTTTGGAGTGAACAGGATTTTCTATCATTTCAACTGAAGAATTATGGTTGGCATTACGTTTTTTTGTAAATACGCTAAAGAGGTTCAGCGAGACAAATTGTTCAGGATGGTTTTTTGTATGAGCAATGGCATCAGGCTGAACTTTATTCAACCATAAAGACGATAATCCTAAAGTTGCGAGTCCGGTTGACGCGGCAAAACCGGTTGCAACGCCATAAATGCCCATGTCAGTTTCTAAACCTAACACGCCAGATAACAAAATACCCAGAGCAATGGCACTACAAGACAGGGTGGATGCCTGTTTTGCAGCACCCAAAGAACGCAATTGTTGTAATAATTGAAAACGTGTTGCATCCAACAGAAGACCTATAAATATAATCGGAGCAATTGTTTTTATCGTATGGGTAAAAGAATGATCGTTGTTTTTTTGAATAGATAGCAACATATCCGGATAAGCAGCGAAGAGGATTAAAACGGGCGCAATATAACTCAACATGGCAGCTAGCCCAATCTTAGCAGCACGGCTGGCATTCTCAAATTCATTGCGACCAATATATTGTCCAATGTTTTGTGAAGAGGTTTGTCCAAAAGAAATTTGCAGAAGCAATGTGAGCAAAGACACTTGCATGATGACTGAAAAAGCCGCTTGTTGTTCCACGCCTATAGCGCCTGCAAATACACTCATTGCGACGGTCATGGCTGTTTCTGTTGCAATAGATAATAAAATGGAGCGTCCCAAACCCCTAATGATTTTCATTTGTTCAATGTGTTCAGGTAACCAAGGTTGGCGAAAATCAAAAAAATTATATTTTATAAATCTTGGAGAATATGCTAAATAAGCAGCGTAACCCAACGATGTGGTGTAACCATCAAGACCACATCCTATCAAGAGACCCGTAGCGCCAAGATTCGGTGTACCAAATGCAAGATAGATGCTTAATGGCATCCAAAATGAAAAGCTTGCCAATCCAATGATCATGGCTGGTTTTGTTCTTTCAAATGCATAGAGCACTTGGTCTGTAGCGACACGCGTCATAATACCCGGTATCGCAAAAGCATAAGGTCGAATAAAATCTTGTGCGATTTTGGCTATCTCGGAATCTTGGAAGAATAGGTGTGTTAAAATAAACTCTGAGCCAACCATCACTGGAATCATAAAGACTACCGAACTGGCGGTTCCTACAATCATACCATTTCTTAAAACACCAGAAATGATTTGACGTTTTAGGGGTAATAAAGAGTTTTCTGCATCTTCACTGAGTTCACCCCTTGTTCTTTTTCTTTGATCTCTGGCTTCAAGCTGAGTGACTGTACCGATATCTTTGGAAACACTGAGTCCCATAGCAAGTAAGGGTGCTATACCAACAATAACAGTAGAATTAATCACCGTAGAGATCAGTGTGACTGCAGCCAAATCCTGATTGTTATCATTATCTAACCGGCTTAATAGGTAAGTGAGAACAACCATTTGCAAGCTGAAGGTATATGATGCAGCTGCTTGCCATGAAATTTTCGAGGTTCTTTGATAAAAATCCCAGTAGGCAATGGGTGGTTTTACTTCCGATGGTCGAATGTCAACCCATTCTTCATCCAGTGCCCCATCGACTGCTAATGACTCTTCTCTATAATCACTTGCTGTATCGATGCCTTCATGCGGTTGAGTACAAATTTGCGGTATTTTGTTTTTTTTTGCCAAATCAGCTGAACTCTCAATTTCGGTTGGCATATCACTTGACTTGTTGTACATGCTTCTAGCTCCTTTAAGGGCAAATATTGTACAAAAATTATGAGAAAAAGTAAATGCTATACTATATTTTTAATGCTTAGGAGTTGGATTTTTCGACATACCCTAAAATATGAAATGTTTTAGAAGACTGTAAAAAAAAGTTGGGGACTCTCAATAAACATGTCGTCATTAAGTCGTTTGGAGGATCTAAAGCTGTGGCACAGAGCAACTGCATCCGCGGGGCCTGAGATCCTTCAAACAGCTACGCTGTTTTCAGGATGACGTGCATCGAGGTACGTCGTCAAAACAAGAATAAACTCCATAAGCATAAAAGAGCAAAGTTTGTATCATCCGAGATATCTTCCATTTTTATCTTTCCAATAAATATGACATGGAACCAATGATATAAGATTGGTATAGTTCTCGGCCATTTCCTCTACTATTTATTTTTTATTCATATATATAAGCCTTTGTAATAACTCGAGTTTAGCCATTTTTTCTAGAGCCGTTCGCCCTGAGGAGCGTGCGTAGCACGCGTCTCGAAGGGCTCTTTAAGCGGCTAAAGTGAGCTGATAGATCAGAGAATTGATTTTTTCGTCTGAGCATTTATCTAAATCAAGCTGATTTTTAGACTTTGAAAAATACTGATTTGACCAAATTGAGCGCCTAACGATCGCCATGATATCAGAGAAAGTCAGCCCACCTTTATACCGGGCATACTGATAATTTAGAGGCAAGGCGATACCAGCATGATAATAAAACTTTTCCAACTTGTTATACCGCAACCAGATTACCCGTTAAACTTGCATATTCAGAACAATATCCTAGTAGGATCGAAGCCTTGCGAGCTGAGAAACAAATTCAAGGATGGAGCAGGAAAAAGAAAGCAGCGCTGATCTCGGGTAACTGGGAAAAACTATCTTACTTGGCTCGACGAAAGAAAAAATAATTTTTATGTTTTCTGTTCAAGATCCAACCCTTCGAGACGCGTGCTACGCACGCTCCTCAGGGCGAACGGTTCTAGAAAAAATGGCTAAACTCGAGTAATAAGGGATGAATTCATAATAAATTGAATATTCAAACAAAACCTTTAAAACATAGGTGGCATTTCATGGAGAGAGCTTACTGTGTCCTCCAACAATACTTTTTAGATACAACAGTCTCGTATTTATAGAGTTTGGATTTAAGACAGGTCCATGTTGATTCTCAGACTTATTTATAAGATCTATTGATGATAGAGTTTGAAGGCAATTGTGTTGCTTAAAGCCATTGTGCATCTGTGTTATTTTAACTTAATTGTGTTCTAGGTCGAGTCGTCATTATTAGCTTTTAACTGACGATACGCCCTAGAAATTAGTTCATCCCTCTGGTCCTTGTTATTCACATGCCGCGTCAATATTGCAGTTGCAATCAGATCCACCATCTCCAAGAGTACTCATAATGTTGCAAGTAGTATACCCTGTGGTTTCTACAGTCGTCGATTGCCAGCAGGGGCACGGGCTATTCATGTCTTTAGTATTGTACGATGGACTTCCTGTGCCACAAAATTTGTTGCTAGTATTTGAATAGCATTGAATATCATCTGATGCGAAGCAGATGTTAGTTAGCAGTAAGCAGATCATTAACATTAGAATTTTCATGTTTATTCTCCTGTAGTTTATCGTGTAAGCATAAGTTTTTAAACGGTAAAATATGCGTTCTTAGTTTTACTGTATTAGCATACTGGTGTAGCACCTGATTGAGATGTTTTCCAGGTCAAGTAGATTATCAACAAGCTTGCACCGACAAATAGTTTGTCACTATGATCATAAGGCGAATTTTGCTCCTGCATGGTATTCGTTTCATCCAATCTCCTTTTGATTAGTTTTCTATACATTAATGATTATTAATGCATAGAAAATAAGAAGTCAAATAATCTCACAAGATAATATGTATTATAATGAAAGGCTCAGTGTTTTTTTTGATACGATGGCATAAAAATTATTAAGAAAATTTAGAGCAAATTATCGTTAGAGTTTTGAAAAAGGAAGTAGAGCGATATGAGTCTTGTCAATTTGTAAGCCCAGTATCTTACGTATAGGTCCAAACTTAGCAAATCCTAGCTGTTCTTATTTTGGCTTAATTTTTACCAATTACTTAAGGTTCCCTTAAGAATTGATCGGTATAATGGTAGGCGACGGATATTTATTAGAGAAAACATATAATTGGTAGCCATACACATATCGTGGCTGTTCATGAGGGAGATGTATTATGTTAATTTTAACAAGACGTATTGGAGAGACACTCATCGTTGGTGATGATGTCAATATTACGGTATTGGGTGTGAAGGGCAATCAAGTTCGTTTGGGTATTAATGCACCTAAAGATGTGTCTGTGCATCGTGAAGAAATTTATTTGCGAATTCAACAAGAAAAACAAGACACTGATGTTGAAGTAGTAGACGCGGTTTGATCCACTGCTTTATTCAAGTGCTTTATGGTCAAAATAAACCGGGCTCATTGTAGTTAGCCAATCATCCTGAATCATGTGAGTTTCAGGATGATTGATCTTATTTATTCTTGAATTTCTGGCATGACGATGGTTGCTTCTCCTGAGGAGACATGCTGTATACAGTGATGTTGATCCGCGATCATGAGTTGCCCTCCAGCATCTATCCCCATAGCAGTGCCACGTATGCAATCATCCGCATGCCAGATTTCTATGGTTTTGCCGTATAAATAGTCCCATTTTTCCCATGCTTCTAAAAAAGGCGCAAATCCATTCAGGATAAATTGAGATATATGCTGCTCGATGTGAATCAACAAAGACGCAATCAAACTATTGCGATCTAATTTTTCTTTGGTTATTTCAAATAGTGAACACCAAGGTTTATTTTGGGCTTTAATCCAGGCTATATCCCCAGGATCGCTGTTGACATTCAAACCAACTCCAATGATCACACCTAACTTATCTTGATGAATTTGTGTGGATTCGATCAAGATACCGCATAGCTTTTTGCCTTGCCACAGTAGGTCATTAGGCCATTTGAGACCGATATCATTGGTTACTTGCATACGTTCTAACATACGCATGATCGAGATGCCTACCAATAAACTTAATGCAGACAAATTGGGTAAATATGGACTGAGTGTGAAGCGTATCGAGCAGTATATATTTTCTGCAAAGGGTGAAAACCAAGGACGAGCGAATCGACCACGACCTTGTGTTTGCATTTCAGCGCAACAGACTTCGATAGGGGCTGAATACGGTAGCTCCTTGAGATAACGATTGGTAGAGTCTACGCTGTTTAAAACATGTATTCCAACAGCAGGTAAGAAACCTGAAGCAGTCAAATGTTGGCGAATTGAAGCTTCATACAACAAAGACATCAGTGTCCTTAGAGTAGCGTATTGTTTGGATACTAGGGTGGTGACACAACGCTGCGCAGCAGGCAATTTTCGGCATAAAGGACGCCATATGCCAAGACAGTTGATGTTTGGGATCCTCTATGGCCCTATTTGTAGGCGGCATCACAGGAACATCAAATGTTTGCGTGGGATAGGACAAGCCCATCCCACATGCTTTGATAAACGCTTCTTTTTGTGCCCAAATGTGAAAAAACGCCAAGGATCTCATGCTGGACGGCACTTGCGAAAATGCATGGATTTCCTTCGGCGAAAACATCAGTTCACCAATGCCCTGAAAAGGTCGTCCGGAAAAATGCTCTAAATCAATGCCCAATTCTTTTTCCTGGCCAATGGCCAGCAGCGCAAGATCGCCAGAGTGGCTGATATTGAATTGCAAATGAGTCTGGCCCGCAATACGGGGTTTGCCATAGGGATTGGTGATGAATTCCAGTGCGTCGGGCTCAGTATGAAGATACCTGGCTAAGATAAGGCGTAACATGGCGCGTGCTATGGTAAATCGTCGTTGGTGGCGTGGAAAATGATAGCGTTGCGCGCGTTGGTATTCAGGGGGACTCAAAAGGGACTCTGCTTTTGGCCAAAGTGTTTCTAGGGGATATTCCCAAATATCAATCCGGTCGGGCGCCAGTGAATAATCATCGACGGGTATGGGTATAAAAGAGGAGGAGACTGACTTTATCTTGACCCTAATCATCGAAGAAGACACGCAGAATTACAGCTGCTTTTGATTTGTTTCGCCAATTATGCTACTTTTTAGCCCTACATACAACTTTGGTGAAGTAATGAGCCTGCAATTTTTAGATTTTGAACAACCTATAGAAGAATTGAACCAAAAAATCGAAGCATTACGGATGGTCAGCGGCGACAATCGGGTTAATTTGAGTGAAGAAATAGCCAAGTTACAAGCAAAGTCCACAGAATTAACAGAACAAATATTTTCTCGTTTAGAGCCTTGGCAAATTGCACAAATGGCTCGTCATCCTTTGCGACCACAAACCACAGATTACATAGGGTCATTGTTCACAGACTTTGATGAATTGCACGGCGATCGCCATAACTCTGCTGCGCCCGCCATTATTGGTGGCTTAGCGCGATTGAATGGTGAACCTGTTATGATTTTGGGTCATCAAAAAGGCAAACGCACCAAAGAAAAAGTCTATCGAAATTTTGGTATGGCCAGGCCTGAAGAGTACCGCAAGGCGTTGCGTTTGATGAAATTGGCAGAAAAATTTAAAGTGCCTATTATCACGTTTATTGATACAGCGGGTGCTTATCCTGGAATTGGTGCCGAAGAGCGCAATCAATCAGAGGCAATAGCACGTAACTTGCAAGAAATGTCTACTTTGGAAACGCCTATCATCTGTGTGGTCACGGGAGAAGCTGGTTCCGGTGGTGCTTTGGCGATCGGTGTGGGGGATCGGGTGATCATGTTGCAATATGCGATTTACTCCGTCATATCTCCTGAAGGTTGTGCCTCCATTTTATGGAAAGACCCATCAAAAGCAGCAGATGCTGCACGTGCGATGGGAATCACAGCCCAACAAATCTTAGATCATGGCTTGATTGATGTGGTGTTGCCAGAACCTCTTGGTGGCGCGCATCGCGATTTGCCTTTGATGGCTTCCACTTTGAAAGATGCCTTACTCCATGAGTTGTATCAATTGAAAGCTTTGTCTATGAAAGAGCTTTTGGAACACCGCTATCAAAAATGGATGGCGATGGGGGCCTGTGAGTAATTGGGTTGATGACAAGAGTGCATTGCTGGATGTAGATTGGCAGTACCGTCTTGCCCAATATAAACAAGTGTATGTTGGATTGAGTGGGGGGCTTGACTCTACAGTATTGCTGAATAATGTAGCGGCTTGCGCTGCTCTTAAACCTAAAATAACCGTGATTCATGTGCATCATGGACTGAGTGTTAATGCGGATCAGTGGCTGACACATTGTGAACGCTATTGCCAAAGTTTGGGGGTGTCTTTTGTCGCTCAACGAGTGGCCGTGGCCCCTGGCGCTAATTTGGAAGAGCGTGCCCGCAATGCTCGGTATCAGGTTTTTACGTCCTATTTGAGTGCAGATTCAGTCTTGCTCTTGGCTCATCATCAAGATGATCAAAGTGAAACAGTATTATTAAATTTATTGCGGGGTGCAGGCATTGATGGATTAAGCGCAATGCTTCATGAACATGTGTGTGGCCAAGGTGTGGTATTGCGGCCATTCTTATCATACCCCAGAGATGTATTGGAAAAGTACGCACGAGTGCATGCATTAAAATGGGTTGAGGACGAAACAAATGCATCTGATCAGTGGTCGCGCTCCTATTTACGCCAGCATATTATGCCATTACTGAAGCAAAAATGGCCTGGAGCAACCTCAACCATTGCAACGGGTGCAGCGCATTGCCAACAAGCAAAAAGAAATTTAGAGGCTTTGGCCTGGTTAGATCATCCTCAAATGGCCCTTACAACACTGCAATGTACGCCTCAAGTGCTTGCAATGCCCGATCGCTTGCAGAATGTATTGAGGGTTTGGCTTAAATGTCATTTACGTCAAGCGCCTTCAACAGAGCAATTACGTCAAATCATCGAAACGGTGCTGTTTGCTCGCGAAGATGCAATACCTTGTGTTCACATCCAACAGTTTGTAATACGTCGCTATCGTAATTGTTTATATCTATGTTGTGATAAAGAGCGCTTGCCCTCATCCGATCAAGTATGGGTGGATTTCCCAAATACCCTGGTGTTGTCTTCGCACACTCGCCTCCAAGCTATCCCCGATCCTTGCGGTATTTGTATTCCTCATAATAGCCGAATAGAAGTTAAATATCGGCAGGGGGGCGAGCAATTTCATTGGCGTGGTCAAACCAAATGTTTAAAAAAATTATTTCAAGAGTGGACAATACCTCCTTGGCAACGTGCTCATGTACCTTTGTTGTATGTGAATGGTTATTTAATGGCTGTGATTGGTTATGCAGCTACTGATTTGCTCTTGTTTGTCGACCATAGTGAGCGGTACACTATGCAATTAAACCGAGAGCATGATGCAACCACTAATTAACATTACTCGAAAGCAAGCCTTATTATTTGCCTCTTTTTTTGTGTTATATGAGTTTTTGACTTATATTGCCAACGATATGATCATGCCCGGTATGCTCGCCGTGGTTCGTACTTTTCGCGCTGAAGAATCGAGTGTAGCGAGCTCTTTGACGGCCTATGTACTAGGCGGCGCCAGTTTGCAATTAATCCTTGGTCCTCTCTCTGATCGTTTTGGTCGTCGTCCTGTCATGCTGATTGGCAGTGCCCTGTTTACATTGGCGACCTTATTGCTACCTTGGGCACAGAATATAGATCAGTTTTTGTGGGGGCGTTTTTTTGAAGGGATGGGCCTGTGTTATATCAATGTGGTGGGTTACGCCATAGTGCAAGAAATATTTTCCGAACAAGACGCTATTCGCTTGATTGCTGTGATGGCCAATGTTGCTATCTTAGCACCGTTATTAGGGCCTTTAGCGGGTTCTATTTTCTTACAATACGGCAGTTGGCAGGTTATTTTTTATATGATTGGACTGTTATCCATGGTTGCTTTCTGGGGATTATGGCGTTTTATGCCGGAATCTGTCGGGCAACAAAAGCGTGATGGGCGGATGATTCTGCGTTCGGCTATTTCTCCCAAGGTAGTTCTGTCTAATTATAAAACCTTGATCAAGCACCGTGTATTTCTATTTGGCACTTTGGCCTATGGCTTTTTAGGCGTGATATGTTTGGTTTGGATTGCTTTGGCGCCGGTGATGTTGGTGAGTGAAGCGAAAATGTCTTTGGTGTCTTATGGCATGTGGCAAATTCCCGTTTTTGGTGCTTTTATTTTAGGAAATATTGTGTTGTCTTATTTGTCTCATCGTTATTCGGTTAGGCAATTATCTTTGATTGGCAGCTTCATTGTGTGCGTGGGGTTATGGGTGATGTGGTTTTTGCCAGAGAGTCATGGCACTAGACCTTTGTGGTTGATGCCTGGTTTGATCACGTATTGCTTTGGTTATGGTCTGGCCATCACGGCATTGAATCGATTCATTTTATTCGTGACCCAAGTGAGTACAGGTACCACCTCAGCTCTGATCAGCATGATGTCGATGTGTTTCCAAGCGGGTGGCATTGAAATTGCGAATCATTTATATGGTCACAACAATAATATAGCGATTGCCCGCTATGCAGGTTGTATAGGAGTATTATATGGGGTTTGCGTGTTTTTAAGCGTTATGTATCATCGTCGTCAGAAGCCATTAGGTCTAGAAAACCTATGATAGCCGGCGTAGATGAGGTTGGTCGAGGTCCCCTGGCGGGTCCTGTAGTGACCGCAGCCGTGATCATGGATGAACGTATCTCTGGCGTTATGGACTCCAAAAATTTGACCCCCAAAAAGCGCCAAATTTTGGCAGATACTATTCGTGAAAAAGCCTTGGCGTATGCTTTTGGACGCGCTGAAGTGCATGAAATTGATCAATTGAATATCCATCATGCCACCTTGTTGGCGATGCAACGGGCGATCGAAGCCTTGCCTTTGCTTCCCACTGAGGTCTTGGTCGATGGGTTATATATCCCAAGTGTGAGCATGCCATGTTGTGCGATCGTTCAAGGCGATAGTTCGATCTACCAAATCAGTGCCGCATCCATTCTTGCCAAAGTATGTCGGGATGCCGAAATGATAGAAATGGATCGTTTATACCCTGGGTACGGGTTTGCCGCACACAAAGGATATGGTACTGCGCAACATCAAACCGCATTGCGTAGCTTGGGGCCTTGTCCTATACATCGCAAAAGCTTTGCTCCGGTGGCACACGCGTTAACTGCTCTAGAAATGATTAAATAAGATTCGATGAGAACTGATCGACATCAAAATACCGAAGCTTGCTAGAAAAGTAATCATAGCTGTTCCCCCGTAACTCACCAAAGGTAGGGGGATACCTACGACGGGTAAAATACCCATGACCATACCCATGTTCACAAATGCAGATAAGAAAAAAGTCATGATCAGCCCTGCTGCCAGAAGGCGGGTGAAGATGGTTTGTGCGTTTTTTACAATCTGTAATCCGCGTAGTGTGATCAACACAACCAAAACAATCAAAATCATACTGCCGACAAAACCAAATTCCTCACCACATACCGCAAAAATAAAGTCTGTGGCATGTTCCGGTAAAAAGTTAAGATGTGATTGGCTACCCTCAAGCCATCCCTTGCCGAATGCGCCTCCAGAGCCAATAGCTATTTTAGATTGAATGATATGATACCCACTGCCCAACGGATCATGCTCGGGATTGAGAAGCGTGTAAATACGTTGTTTTTGATAATCGTGCATCACATGCCAAAGTAAGGGTGCTGCTGAAGCAATGCTCACCAATGTGATGAGCGTGATACGCGAGGGAATCCCCGCCATAAACACCACGCATAAGCCACTGGCAACCACCATAATGGCGGTACCCAAATCAGGTTGCTTGGCAATTAAAATGGCAGGAATAAAAATAAATAATCCTGCCATAGCAAAGTATTTAAACTCAATAGGATGCCTACATCGATCCAGGTACCATGCTGTCATCATCGGTACGGCAAGTTTCATAATCTCTGAGGGTTGAAAGCGAAATAGACCCAAATCTAACCAGCGTTGTGCGCCTTTGCCAATTTTACCCATGAGCATAACCGCCAGTAATAAACTTAATCCAAATCCGTATAACCAGGGCGTCCATAGTTTGTAGGTATGTGGCGGTATGAAAGCAAAGATCGTCATAACCCCCAAAGCAAGCAGCAATCTCAGGGCTTGACGTAAGATCATGCCTATATTTTCATTCGAAGCACTGTATAGAATAATCAAACCAAAGGTGATCAATAGCAGTAGCAATCCAAATAGAGGCAAATCTAGCGATAATGAGCGATCGGTGAATCGATATACGGGTTTGGATTTCAATGATGTCATGAAGTGACCTTGGCTTGTGAATTCAGGTTCTGTTCTTTAAGGGCAAAATAAGCATCTAATACTTGGCGCGCGACTTGGGACGCAGTGGTATCATGCTCGACAATCACAGCAATGGCCACTTCGGGATTTTCAACAGGTGCAAACGCGATAAACAATGAATGATCCCGCAATTCAGGTGGGATGTTCAAGTATTGTTTTTTATCATCCTGACTGAGGCTAAATACTTGAGCTGTCCCTGTTTTAGCAGCGACAGAATAAGGGGCATTTCGTCCAAAACGGTATCCAGTTCCTTCGTTATTGGTGATAACAGTATGCATGGCATCATGAACGGTGTCCCAATGCTCTTTTGATTTGAGTGTCAAAGGATATTCTTCAACCGGCTTATAAGGAATGATTTTATTCTGATCTTGTACGATATGTTGTAGCAGATGAGGTCGAAAGCGCTGACCTTTTAGACTGAGGGAGGCGGTTGCATTGGCCAATTGTAGAGGGGTAGTTAACATGAACCCTTGTCCAATAGAGGTGATGAGCGTGTCTCCAGGGTACCAGGGTAATTTCTTATATTGGCGTTTCCAATGTGGATTGGGGACCAACCCAGCCGCTTCTTCATGCAGATCAACATGAGTTAATTGACCAAAACCAAATTGCACCAACATTTCTTCAATGGCACTGATCCCCATTTTATTGCCTAATTGATAAAAATAGGTATCACAAGATACGGTGATGGCTCGTTTGAGGTTAATCACACCATGGCCCGTATGTTTCCAATCTCTGTATGCGTGCTTTACCCCAGGCAATCGATACCAGCCTGGATCATAAATATGGTCATGAAGGTTGGCAAATCCTTTTTCCAAGCCAGCAATGGCCATAAAAGGTTTGATGGTGGATGCGGGGGGGTATAATCCTCGAACCGCGCGATTGTACAATGGGCGATCCTGTTCATCGGATAACAGCTTGTAGTCTTCAGAGCTGATGCCATTGACAAATAAATTTGGATTAAAACTAGGCGAGCTGACCAAGGCTAAAATGTCACCATGCACTGCAGACATCAACACCACTGCACCACGCTTGTCGCGGAGAGCTTCGTAGCCTGCTGTTTGTAAGCGAGTATCAATGGTTAGGTACAATTTATGTCCAGACAAAGGGGTTTGTTTGCTGAGGATCCGTAGTGTGCGTCCGCTGACATCGGTTTCAATTTGTTGATATCCTATTTGACCATGAAGTTGCGGTTCGTAAAATTTTTCGATGCCTGATTTACCGATAAAATTGGTGGCTCTATAGTTCGTGGAGTCAACTCTTTGTAGTTCTTCTTGATTCATGCGCCCCACATACCCCAGCAAATGTGCTGTGATTTCCCCTAATGGATAATGTCGCATTAAAACAGCCTTGATACTGACACCTGGAAACTGGTACTGGTTGCTGGCGAATACCGCCACTTCTTCTTGGCTTAATTTGAGTTTCAATGGAATGGGGACATAAGAAGGGTTTTGTTGACGTGCCCGATAAAAATTTTTAATGTCTTCTTGGGAAATAGAAGGAATGAGTTGCTGTAATTGCGCAATGACATCAGGCAGGGATTTGATACGTTCTGGGACGATTTCTAGCATATATACAGGGATGTTTTCGGCCAAAACCACCCCGTTTTTATCGTAAATGATGCCGCGTGAGGGTGCGATAGGCAGGATGCTCATTTGATTTTTTAAAGACAAAGTTGCAAATCGCTTATATTGAGAAAACTGCAAATAAGCCAAACGCAAGATCAAAATCAGCGATAAAATAATGAGAAAAGCGACCAACAAATGAAACCGAAACACATAAGACTGGTTATTCTGAGGGTGTGATTGGTGGCCGCGTACTTTATTCATGTTGAACCAAGTTTAGGAAATTTAGGCTTTAAGTTCCCACAATTCTTCTAAACGGTAAAAAGATCGGGAGTCAGGTTGCATAATGTGTACCACACAGTCACCAAAATCGACCAAAGCCCAGTCTCCAGTATCGACACCTGAGTGATTCAAGGGCGGTAAACCGATGGATTTCATTTTGACCATGACCGTATCGGCAATCGCTTTGACATGACGAGATGCCCGACCACCACAAACAATCATGTAATCAGTAACCGTAGTTTGCTTGCTGACGTCCATCACTACGATCTCGTTGGCTTGAATGTCTTCTAGGGCTTGAATCAAAATGGGTAATTGCGGAAATGAACTGGACATAAAACACCTACACGTTTAAATGAAAATTATACCATAAATCAAATGGATATTCAAAATGAGCAGGGGTTGAAAAATCTTTCTGTATCACAAGACAGAGGATTTTGTGAGTTCTCTACAAAATCCAATCATTATGGCGCTATCTGTATATGTTAACTGAAAGCCAAATTGACACCGATCAAGCCGTCTTCCTCTGTGGGTCGCACATCGGAAGAGGCTGGCATGCTAGCAGATGGGGACTGAGGATGGGCGAAAGCTTCATGCATATAAAGAGGTGTATTCAGTGCGAAGGTAACACCTAGTTTTATAGCGTAAGCGGTATACATTAGTGCAAGAGCCATGACCATCAATGGCCAAGAAAGAGCATGACACATGAGTTCCATGATGATAAACGGTATAAAACATATTGCTCGTAGAATTTTTAAGCATACGGCCAATACAAAGGATCCAATGATCCACCGTGAAGATGGAGGGCTGTTTGCTTTGACAAATGTTAAGTCTTCGGGGCCCAAAGTATCAATAGAAGTGCCATGAGGAAATTGGGCTTTAAAGGCATTAAGCTGTGATTGTGACAGTGGGATTTCATTGCATATTTGAGTCCAACTATTGAAATAAAATAAATGATCATGATAAAGAATATATTGAGATTTGGGATGACAGCTCATAGGTGAATTATCAAACCGTAATCGTTCTAAGCGCTTCGATACATCGTCAAAATAAAAAATACTATCAGAACTACGAATGTATTGAGACGGTAATTGTTCAAGAAGAGCTTCGCTTGGGTTTAATTGTTCTAAAATTTTTTGCTCTGCATTCCACGTATAGAGGGTATTATCCATATGATGGACTATTGGCAAATGATTAGGGTTAAACATTTGGGGGGCTCCGAACAATGAGGCAAGATCGGGCATCAAAATATTGTTAACTGAATGCTCGGTTTCAAAAAAAATCCATGGCTGGGGTGAACGAATAGAACGAACAAAAAGGGGATTGGAGGCATCCTGCACCAGACTGGAATGCATCAGAGGAATAACCTTATAACGCAGTAGCACATAACTCAAATCCAAACGAGAGGGGGTTTTGGAAACCAGGCTTTGATTAAGAAAAGGTAACGGTGCCTGCATCGCGTTATAAAAGCCCAGAGAGAGTATCTTTGTATATTGCCAAAGAGACCGGTTTTTTAGGCTTGCTAGATGAAGCTTTTTATACTCAATATCATATAAATAATCTTGGTGTTTGCTTTTGGCGTAAGCTAAAATTGTTTCGTCAGAATCCTCTTCAGTAAAGGCGAGCTCATCACTGTATTGATAGCTATATTCTTTGGCCAATTGAGAGATGGGCACTATTTCTTTGATTGCATTATCTAAGGATTCTTTTCCTATAAAAAACAATAAAAAACCATTTTCTGGAATCCGACTATCAAAGCGTGCGCCCATATACATCATGAACAAAAGCGCAAAAGATTTTGAGAAATAAGCCAAAGCCTTTATGCAGGCATCCGCGATGATATAAAAAAAAAATAGGTTTATGAGTAGTATAATACTTGCTATCAAAATCACATTGACGATGCTTTGAATCGCATAAATTGCATATTGAGCATAAATATTATACCGCTGAGAATCATAATGGCTTTGTGCCAGTACAGCAAACATTTTTTTTCGAAGTATGTTGATAAGATTGAATAGACTATAATGAGTGGCTAGAGAGACAAATTCTGTTATATCTGGCAACCGTTCTTTATAATTTAACACTAGTTGTTGTGGGATGTTGTAAATTCTTTTTGGATCATCAGGGTCAATTTGCTCTGCGAGCTGCTTGACTTTGATCTGAAACATTAGGATAGGATTTGTAGACTCGCTTGGGTGGTCATTCGCAATTTTATCAGGATGAGTACCCCGCGATATTTCTCGGTATAGCTTGTGGTATTCTTGTTTGGGTACCGACTTAAATGCTTGATGGAGAGGTTTGCAAATAGCATTTTCAAACTCAACTTTTGTGGGTCTTATCTGCTCTAAATTGAGATTAATGTCCCGAAAAGTATGCTTAATATGAGTTTTTAAATCCAAATCATACCCCATGATATGTTTAAAAAAAAGGAACAATAGAACATTTATAGGAAACAAGCAAACATTTTTTTGTGTATTGCTTAAGCAAGTTGGGTGATGAAAACGTGACCTCGATACTATTGTTTACTCAGCACCAGCGTAGATTGTCTCAGAGATTCTTGTGAGACGGGTATTTTAGGTGTAAACAATCGATCGCGATGCAACGGATTGGGTCTGACCTTTTTCGGGACCATATCAACGGTAGCTGTATTGAGCTGCGTAAGAGTCTGTGCTTTTTGGGAGATGTTTTTGGCTTGAGTTTGTGGCGTTATATTTAAATGATATGCGTATAAAATGGTTGATAGTAAAAGTTCTTGTGTTAATTTGAGTCTTGTTTCCGGAGATAGTTGATGGAAATAAATAGCCATGGACTCCATATTTTTGGCATCAATGCTGGCAATATCTGTGTTCACCAGGGGTTGAAAGATACCTGTGGTAAGTGATGCAGCAGACCGATGAGAGAATCCAAGCGAAACCAATTGTAATGCACTTGCTCTGATGCGACCTGCATGACATGATTTATGCGACAAAGCCGCGTCAAACACAGCATCGAATAATAAAGTATGCAGCAACGGTTCAAACTGAGAAACATTCGCATTTTCTTTGAACCATGCTATGAATTTGGGAAGACCCATTTCTCTGAGCTTTTCTTGACAGTTTGTAAAAAAAACACTTATTGTATGTGTTTGTTCATCGGTACTGTTGGGTTGTATGCTCAAAGTACTGTGAATTTTTGTCATCAAAGAGCTCATGAAGATATGATGGTTGTGATTGCCCCCGTGATCTTTTTGGCAATAATATTCTTTAAAACCTGTTTCAGGGTTTTGAAAAAATGACTCTAATTCCAGTGGTGTAGCTTGATAAGATTTCAATATCGATAGAACAGTATATTCTGGATGCTGCTCTTGCAACGCCACAACGTCGTAAAAAGCACTGGGAGAATGTTTGCAAATCATCACTGTTAGCATAGTCGCGTGAATGTTGACTATCATTTTCTTATTGGTTTCAGCAACCAAAACCAAATCAGTGTCTTGGGTTAAATTTTGCAATAGAAAAAATAGCTCTAAGCAATCCATATTGCGAGATATGCCGTCGATCAGGCATTCACTTAAATGAAAATGATCTGTGATCAAATGAATAATGTGCGACATATCTGATTTGTACGGAATGCTGAGCATGGTATTGATCCATTTGGCTGCATCTTTGGGTGTGCGGTGCACATGGTTTGAGCTCCAATCCATCATAATAATCATGATCAGACGTAAAAATTCAGAGGCGGGCGAAGTCTCATTGAAGATGGCCAGGTGATTCATAATATGCAATACGGATTGTTGCAATGGAGATTGGGTATCAGACATTGCCTGTAATTCTTTAAAAAGAGTTTGCTTGTTTTCATCTTGTAGAAAAGTTCGAATCGTAGCCATCGCATCTCGTGGAATATTAAGTTGATCGGCCAGAGCATGAATGACCATATGAACTGCGTCTGCTTTTAAATGCAATTGCAATTGTTGGAACTTGCTGATGAGTTTTTGTAAGCCAGCAGGATTGGATTTGGCTACAGAACGCAGGAATCCTAAACTGGCCTCATTCAGCTGACCTTCGACGCAAAGCGCAAAATTATCAACCCATTCATTGGATGTTTTGTTGACTACTTTGTTTAGTGGGAGCACTGATATATCCTTATATCACCTTTTTGACCGGTAAAAGAAAATTTAGACCAAATTTCGAGATAGTCAAGTTTTTTGAAAGATAAAGCCGGATTAATGCGCAAATACCCTTATAAATTCAGTTTTAGTATACAAACTAACCCCGAGATCTTCAGCTTTGCTTAAGATGGCGTCGGTAAACAAGATGACTACAAGTAAAACACAACGATGATGTAAAACGAGACGGTGCTTATACAAGTTTTGTGTAGGACATAGACTGGCGCGCATATGCCATTCGCAACTCAATACGCATCTATACTCTTTGACAAAGATCTGTCATAATTTGGCCTCCTTTTGTTCTGAGTTTACTCAAGATTAGTCATTAAGGACTCCAGTGCATACTCATTCTCACCCCAAAACATTACGCATTTTTTTTGCTACTGAAATGTGGGAGCGCTATGGCTTCTATGTGGTGCAAACGCTTTTGGCCCTATATCTTGCCTTGCATTTTAAATGGCCAGACAAATCTGTATATGAATTGGTTGGATCCTTTACAGCGTTAACCTACCTTTCACCTGTGTTAGGTGGTTGGATTGCTGACCACTTAATAGGTCAGAAACGTTCAATTTTATTGGGTGCTTTGGTCTTATTGGTCAGTTATTTTATGCTTAGTTTGAGCGCTTCTGATCAGACCCTGTGTTTCTGCTTGGCTGGTATTGTGGTGGGTACAGGGTTGCTGAAACCTAATATTTCTTCTTTGTTAGGAAATGAATACCCAGAAGGTTCGCCCAATCGAGAAAGCGGATTTACTATTTTTTATATGGGATTGACCACGGGCATTATTTTTGGCACCACCTTGCCCAGTTATTTAAGTGATCATTTTGGTTGGTCTACAGCATTTCTTTCTGCCGCATTTGGTATGATTGTTGCCGGCATTATTTTTTTGTATGGTATTTGGTGTTATCGTATTCAAGATTATCACGGTTATATATTTTCTTATCAAAAAATTGCTCTGGCTTTGCTTTTGATGCTTGGTCTTTGGGCATTGTCTTTTTATATTTTGAATTATCCAGTGTTAGCCGATTTGGTATTTATTTCGGTCGTAGTACTGTCCATATGGTATTTGATGCATTGCGTGACCCACGAACCTCCTGCGCAGGCCAAACAAACCATTGTGATTGGGTTGCTTTGTTTGATTTCCGTGATGTTCTGGGCATTTTATTTTCAAATGTTTATGTCATTAACGTTATTTATAGTTCGAGTGGTAAGTCCCACCGTGTTTGGTATTTCTTTTCCACCACCCTATTATGTAGGGATTCAAAGTGTGGGCATGATCATCTTAGGGTTGGTGTTGGCCCGTGGCAAACGTCCTTTTTCTCAAGCCCAGCAGGTCATCCGAACAGGGAATAAATTTTTAACCTCTATGTTTTGTATGACCCTAGCTTATGGGCTGATCACCATCATTTGTCATTTTAATTTCCCTTACGGATTGTTATCACCCTTGTATCTCATTCCCGCTTATTTGGTGATTTCATTGGCGGAGTTATTATTGTCACCTGTGGGTTTGTCCGCAGTGACTATACTGGCTAGCCGTAAGAAAGTGAGTACGATGATGGGGATATTTTTTGTATCGCTTGGAATCGGCGGGTTTCTATCGGGAAAATTAGCAACACTTACGGCGGTTTCTATCAGCACGACATCGATCAGTGATTTAAAAGTGCACTATGCAAGCTCTTTTGGGTATTTGCTGTATATTTTAATGGGAGCGACACTGATTTGTATCTTTTTGAATATGGTGATCAAAAAGTTGATGATGCGAGTCAGCGAATAATGTGGGATTGCTCCATGACCTTATGAGTATTACAATGCAGTATTCTATATATAGTATGAATCCCGATGATTGATCTCCAAGCTCGAAAGAAAACCTCTGATCCATTGAAACGTCCTCCTCATTCTATCGAAGCTGAGCAAGCCATCCTGGGTGGTTTGATGCTGGAAAATCAGGCTTGGGATAAAATCAGTCTTACCTTATGCGAAGCAGATTTTTACCGTAGCGAGCATAGAGTTCTATTTCGTGCCATGGTGAGCTTGGCCCATAAAAATCAACCTTTCGATTTAGTGACTTTGGTCGATCATCTGAAAGCGATGCATGATTTGGAGGATGCGGGAGGAGAAACTTACTTATTTGAATTAGCCTCCAACACACCTAGTATTGCGAATGTGTCGGCATATGCTGACATCGTCCGAGAAAAATCAGTCCAACGCCAATTGATCAGCGTTGCAACAGACATCGCTGATGCTGCTTACAATCCAGGTGCGCGTGAAGTATCTGAATTGTTGGATTATGCTGAAAGTCGGGTATTTGCGATTGCAGAGCAAACGGCCAGTGATGGAGGTCCGGAAGTAATCAAGTCAGTTTTAGAACGCGCAGTGGATCGGATTGATGCGCTTTATCATAGCGGGGACTCGATCACAGGATTGGCAACTGGTTTGACCGACCTGGATGAATTAACCTCTGGTTTGCAGCGCTCTGATTTGGTGATTGTGGCCGGTCGTCCTTCTATGGGGAAAACCACTCTAGTCATGAATATGGCAGAGCATGCTGCTATCAAGGGCACTCAACCTGTGCTGGTATTCTCTATGGAAATGCCATCCGATTCTTTGGCAATGCGTATGATGTCTTCGTTAGGAAGGATTGATCAGCATCGTATTCGTACCGGAAAATTGGATGATGATGATTGGCCTCGTGTGACATCAGCTGTCCATATGTTGTCTGAGTCGTCCTTGTTTATTGATGATACAGCGGCATTAAGTCCAGCAGAAATGAGAGCGAGAGCACGAAGAGTCATGAAAGAACATGGCCAATTGGCTTTGATTGTGGTGGATTATTTACAATTGATGAAAGTGCCGGGCTTTAAAGCCGACAATCGAACGGCGGAAATCTCAGAAATTTCACGAAGCTTAAAATCCTTAGCCAAGGAATTAAATGTCCCGGTAGTGGCGCTGTCGCAGTTGAACCGGAGTTTGGAACAGCGTCAAGATAAACGGCCGTTGATGTCCGATTTGCGTGAGTCAGGGGCAATCGAGCAAGATGCGGACGTGATTTGTTTTATTTACCGAGATGAAGTGTACAATGAAGATAGTCCTGATAAAGGATGTGCGGAAATTATCATTGCAAAACAACGTAATGGACCAATTGGAAAAGTGCGCGTTGCTTTTTTAGGAAAATATACGCGTTTCGAAGATTTGGCGTTTACCGGATATCAAGGAGCCAATGCCAGTGACTAGGCCTTCTTTCTTAGCCATTGATACAGATGCGTTGAAACATAATGTTACTCGCATCAAACAGTACGCACCAAAACAGCGAATTATTGCTATGGTCAAGGCCAATGCCTATGGCTGTGGACTGCATAGGGTAGCACCGATTTTAGAGCCGTTGGTCGATAGCTTTGGCGTGGCTTGTCTCGAAGAAGCTGCTGCATTACGCCAAATATGTCCTGAAAAAGAATGCGTTTTACTTCAGGGTATTTTTACACAAGACGAATTATCTAGAGTGATTGATTTAAACGCGACCTCTGTTATTCATAATCCTCAACAACTGTCGTGGTTCACCACCGTACCTCAGCCTTCAAAACTAAGGGTTTGGGTGAAAGTAGACACAGGGATGCATCGATTGGGCTTTGCGCCGCAGGAGCTTTCTGGCGTGATCCAAACGTTAAGATTATGCCCCTGGATCGATGAAAAAATCGGGTTGATGACACATTTGGCATGTGCCGATACTCCGGACGCCATACAGTGTGTGCAGCAAGTGCAATTTTGGCAAAGCCTGTCTACCGACTATGCCGACATGGTGCAATCGGTGGCCAATTCAGCCGCGATTATTGCTTTATCGCAAACCCATGCCGAGGTCATCCGTCCTGGGTTGATCATGTATGGGGTGTCTCCTTTTGAAGAGCGGTTGGCAGCCGAGTTTGATTTGCAACCGGTTATGCATTTCATGTCCTCAGTCACCACCATTCATCAGTATGAAAAGGGGGAAGCGATTGGATATGGTGCGACATGGCAATGCGAAAGATCTTCAGTCATTGGAGTCATTCCTGTAGGATATGGTGATGGGTATCCGCGCCATATCCACCCGCATACCTGTGTGTGGATTGGTGGGCACCGTGTGCCTATTGTGGGAAGAGTTTCCATGGATATGATGACGGTTGACTTGACCGATTATCCTGAGATTAAGATCGGTGATCAAGTTGAATTGTGGGGAAGGAATATTCCAGTTGAAATAGTTGCGAAACAATCGAATACTATTGCGTATGAACTGATGACTCAAGTCTCTCAACGTGTGATGAGACAACTTTATTCAGAAACGAGGTGAATATGATGAAAAAAACTGTAATCCTTTTATCTTTGTCTGTTGTTTTGACAGCTTGTGGCCCAGTGAACAATGAAGGAGTAGGCACGATCGCAGGTGGTGTTGTGGGTGGCTTACTGGGCAGTCAGTTCGGTGGCGGCGCAGGTCAGGTGGCAGCAGCAGCAGGTGGCGCTTTATTAGGTGCATATCTTGGGGGTCGAGTTGGAAAATATATGGATAAACAAGACCGGCTCGAAATGCAACATGCGCTAGAAAGTGCGCCTGTGGGGCAATCTGTGGCATGGAAAAATCCAGATAATGGCAATCAATATCGTGTGAAACCAACACGTACTTACTACAAACAACAACAGCCTTGCAGAGAATACACCACTGAAGCCATTATTGGCGGTAAAAAAGAGACCATTTATGGCAAAGCTTGCCGACAAGCCGATGGATCATGGAAAGTTGCTGGGTAATAAGAGTTTCGGTCATTTCGACGTAGGCGGGAATCTATTCATTGATTAGGCAAGATGTACCATTCATGAATGGATTCCTCGTGCGCAGTTGATATAGCACGTATAAAAGTTTTTTTGAAAATCGAGATGCCAGACTCTTGTGGAACATAAAGGAATCATCTAGGCTCAGAGTGTGATTTTGAGTCAATATAAATTAATGGAATGGTGAGTAGATGAAAATATTGGTCACCGTAAAAAGAGTTATTGATCCCTACGTTCGTATTCGAGTCAATGCGGATCAATCGGGTGTAGAGACGCAAAATATCAAAATGTCGATGAATCCCTTCGATGAGATTGCGTTGGAAGAGGCGTTGCGTTTGCGCGAAAAGCAATTGGTTGAAGAAGTTGTTGTTTTGACCATTGGGTCGCAAGAAAGCCAAGAAACCTTGCGCCACGGTTTGGCATTAGGCGCTGATCGCGCGATTTTAGTGTCTACAAACACCTCATACTGCAGTTTGAATAGGGCTAAAATCATTCAAAAGGTGGTCATGACTGAAACGCCCGATTTGATTTTTATGGGCAAACAAGCCATTGATGATGACAACAATCAAACGCCACAAATGTTGGCTGGTTTGTTGAATTGGCCACAAATCACCTTTGCCTCAAAACTAGAATTGATGGGTAAAGAACTGTCGGTCACACGAGAAATCGATCAAGGGTTGGAAGTTCTGCAAACTGTTTTACCCGCCGTGGTCAGTGTGGATTTGCGTTTGAATGAACCTCGATATGCCAGTTTACCTAATATTATGAAAGCCAAACAAAAACCGTTACAAACTATAGAGTTGAATAGTTTGAATCTAGATTTGAAAGATCATCTTAAAAGAGTGCATGTCAAAAGTCCGACCATAAGACCCGGAGGGATTAAGGTGGATAGCGTGGCAGTCCTGTTGGATAAATTACAGCATGAAGCGAAGGTGTTATCATGAGCCTTTTTATAGTTGCCGAGCATGATGAGCAGCGTTTGGATGCTAGTTTTGCTCATGTATTACATGCAGCCTTACAACTTGATAAACATCCCATTGTGATTGTGATCGGCCACCAATGTGCCAGTGTGGCTGAAGAAGTCGCTACAATAGCAGGTGTGGCATCCGTATATCTGATTGATGAGCCATCATTTGAGCATCTATTGGCAGAGCAGGTTGCTCCTGCAATCGCTGAGTTGGTCAAAGCGGGGACTTATCTATTGATGGCTTCTACCACTTTTGGTAAGAATATTTTACCAAGGATTGCTGCGCTATTAGATGTAGCCCAAGTGTCGGATGTGACGGCTATTATTGATGCAGATACGTTCGAGCATCCTATTTATGCAGGCAATGCGATAGAAACAATCCAAACATTAGATTCTAATCGACTCCTCAGTGTTCGGACGACCGCATTTTCGCCTGTTTCAGATAAGCAACCAGCGTGCTCCATTCAAAAGCACTCTATGACTGTGACAATCAACAACACGCGTTTTGTACGTCGTGAGCAAAGCCCTTCACTGCGACCCAGTTTATCCAATGCCAAAATTATTGTTTCAGGTGGCAGAGGGTTGCAATCCACAGAGCAATTTAAAATAGTCGAAAGCTTGGCTGATGCTTTAGGGGCTGCTCTAGGGGCGTCGCGAGCAGCAGTAGATGCGGGCTTTATCTCTAATGATCACCAAGTGGGTCAAACAGGTAAAATTGTTGCGCCCAATTTATATATCGCGGTCGGCATTTCGGGCGCCATTCAGCATCTTGCGGGTATCAAAGATGCTCAAGTGATTGTTGCTATAAATAAAGATGAAAACGCTCCTATTTTTCAGATTGCCAATTATGGATTGGTTGGCGATTTGTTTGAATTGGTACCACAATTGATTTTGGAACTCAAACAACGGGGATTGTCTAAATGCTGATAGGTGTACCTAAAGAAATAAAACCACAGGAATATCGTGTTGGTCTGGTGCCAGCAGGAGTAAGAGAGTTGGTTCGTGTTGGTGGAACAGTATTGATTCAACAAGGTGCGGGAAGCGCCATTCAAATATCAGACGAAGAGTATCGATCGGCTGGTGCTGAAATTGTGATGTCGGCGGAAGAGATTTTTGCGCGCTCGGATTTGGTGGTGAAAGTCAAAGAACCACAGCCAGAAGAATGCCGAATGTTACGCAAAGGACAAACGTTATTTACTTTTTTACATCTAGCGCCTGATTTACAGCAAATACGATTATTACAAGCGTCAGGTGTCACCGCCATTGCTTATGAAACGGTAACATGCGAGGGCGGGGGATTGCCTTTGTTGACGCCGATGTCCGAAGTGGCTGGAAGACTGGCCATCCAAGCTGGAGCACATTGTCTTGAAATCGCTCAAGGTGGAAATGGGACCTTATTAGGCGGTGTACCGGGTGTTGCACCTGCACATGTTGTGGTCATTGGGGGTGGTGTAGTGGGTACGCAAGCCATTCAAATTGCGATAGGGATGGGCGCACGTGTGACGGTGTTGGATCGATCCTTAGCTCGTTTGCGGTTTTTGGACAGTCAATTTCATACTCAGTTGACCACAGTTTATGCCACGCATGATGCCATTAGTAGGGAAGTTGCCGACGCAGATTTATTGATAGGGGCGGTTTTGATTCCTGGAGCAACCGCCCCTAAATTGGTGAGTGAATCTATGATCAAATCAATGAGACCTGGTAGCGTGGTTGTGGATGTGGCGATTGATCAAGGAGGATGCTTTGCCACAAGTCATCCAACTACCCACCATGAGCCTACTTTTTTAATCGATAACATTGTGCATTATTGTGTGGCCAATATGCCTGGTTCTGTCCCTATGACGTCTACGTATGCTTTGACCAATGCGACCTTGCCTTTTGTGATCAGCATGGTATCGCAAGGCGTAAAAGGTGCTCTACTGGCTGATCCACACCTGTTGAATGGACTGTCTGTACATGCAGGACATTTGACTTACGCAGCGGTCGCTGAGGCAGCGAATGACGTCTATGTGCCTGCACGAGATGCATTGAATGCCAAGTGATAAATCAGACTATAGGTCCCAGGTGGCGATTGCAGCACTGGACTATTTAGAGGATCAGCAGATCATTGGTGTGGGCACAGGTCGAACTGCCAACTGTTTTATTGATGAACTGGCCAAACACAAACATCGGATTGATGCCTGCGTTGCAAGCTCGATAGAAACAGAAAGACGTTTAAAGGCGCATGGTTTGGTTGTTTTAGACTTGCCTGTGGTCGATAGGGTAGATGTTTATTTTGATGGTGCTGATGAAGTGAATCCACAACATCAAATGATCAAAGGGGGTGGCGGCGCTTTAACCCGAGAAAAAATTTTGGCCACTGCCGCACAAAAATTTGTGTGTATGATCGAGTCGCACAAATGGGTAGAGCAGTTGGGACAATTTCCAATTGCCATCGAAGTCTTGCCAATGGCAAGAAGTTTGGCGGCTCGGGCTTTGGTGGATTTGGGTGGTGATCCGATATACCGGCAAGGGTTTGTGACAGATAATGGCAATATTATCTTAGATGTGTATCATATGGAGTCAGCTCGTTTTTCAGTGCTAGAGTTTGAAATCAAGCATATTCCCGGTGTGGTAGAGACTGGATTATTCATGCATCGAAAAGCTGATATGATTATCAGTGCGGGTCCTTCAGGGATTGAAACACGCGTTTTGTAGCTTCGACGTCTCAATATTACCTATGAGACGTCGGCGGATCGGATCTTAGTGATTGCTTTTTTTATATTTAGATTTCATACGCTTTTTGCAAAAAAGGTCTTCTGTACCCTTTTCGATAGTGATAAAGCCTTTCTTTGTGGTCTGTCTAACACCTTTTCCAACACGTTTGGCTGCTTTTTCAGTGCCGTCAACTACGTTTCCGACAGCTCTTCCCGTACCTTTGATGATGTTATCGGCAGCATTTACTGTTCCTTGCACAACATCTTCAGCACCTTGTGTGACTTGATTTGCTGTTGATTGCGCTGCAAAAGTTTGAGTGTGTACGCAGAGACAAGCGGCACTCAAGAAAAACGCAGACAAAGTCATAAATTGTTTCATCTAAAAACTCCTTGTAAGATTACTGGATCAGTCATAAGCGAATCGCCAGATCACACTCTAATATAGGTTGGATCAATGATCAACTCCTAACTTACCTCGCTACTAGGTTTGATCAATAGGCGAGATATACAAATTCCTGATTCGTACAATCCCCACAAAGGCAGAGCAAGAACAATTTGCGATAACACGTCGGGGGGGGTGAATATCATGCCTAAGATAAAAGCCGCCACAATCACGTAGGGTCGTGCCGCGATCAATTGAGATAAATCAACCAAATCCACATGAATCAACACAGTGCAGATCAAAGGAATTTGAAAACTAAGCCCGAAAATGACCATCATCCAAGTGATGAAGCTCGCTGCAGAACTAATATCAGGCAAAAATAATACGCCTTTGGGAAGTGCATGGATGATACATTGAAACATAAATGGTAAAATTACAAAATAGCAAAATAAACCACCTAATAGAAACAACCCCATACTGATGCACAAAACAAAGCTTAGCCTTTGCTGTTCAGAGAGATATAGCGCTGGTGAGGCGAAACGCCATAACTGGAACAAACCATAAGGCATGGTGCATAGCAATGCTAAATTAATTGCCATGCATAAAGGCGTTATAAGGGGGGTGGCAATTTGGGACGCGATCAGATGAGTATTTTGTGGTAAGAGATGTTGCAATGGCCGCATATACACATAAAATAATGGCTCGGAGAAAAAAAAGAATACGCCAAATAATATCCCAAATGCCATGAAAGTTTTGAGTAAACGCTCGCGCAATTCGATTAAAAATTTAATAGAATGAGTCATTAAAGATGTTCAAAATATTTTTTCTTGATGCAGCATACCATATTTGGCTAAGACTTACACAGGTTAAACATTTGAAACCAGGGCAATCATATGAGTGACTTAATTTAGATCACTTAAATCAATACATCGTCTTTGCGAGCGATAGTGAAGCAATCTAGATCGGTGTTTCGATTGAGAGTCGCTCTGGATTGCGTCACTTCGTTCGCAAAGACGAATATTAGATTAATATTTACTCAGACGTGATCTCACCCTGCCTTTGAAACATCAGTTGATAGATCTGTTTTTAAGCGCAACTCCCGAGTTAGCAGGCTGTTGGGTTTTAATTTGCACAAATAGCCTGCGTGTAGTGAAGGAACGCCTGATTTTAGTCCTGACATCATCATTTGCAGTTCCTTTGCCACCTTGAGTCTGGCGTAGCTGTGGAGTTACTTTTAAGCTGATTATTTTAGATTTTGTGTTATCATAATCAAATTATTTTGTTAGTCCTGTACATGAAACATTTTCGTATCCTGATTGTTGAATAAGTTAAGAGGAATCCATTTATGGAACAAGGTGCTGTATTTTATACAATGTTTTTGATTTTTTCCGGTGCCGCTGTTTTTTCTACCATAGTGCTTTATACCCGTCAGTCTTTATTAGTGGCTTATATTTTATTAGGAGCTGCCTTAGGTCCCTGGGGCTTGAAATGGATCTCTGATCTAGGAACTGTGAATGATGTAGGTGATGTGGGTATCATTTTCTTATTGTTTTTACTGGGGCTACATCTGCAGCCACAAAATTTGTTACATATGTTAAAAAAGGTCACTTGGATTGCCGCTTCTAGCTCTTTGATCTTTGCAGTGATTGCGTATTTCATTGGCCGTTGGTTTGGCTTAAACCAAATCGAAAGCGTGATTTTAGGTGCTGCCATGATGTTTTCTAGTACCATCATCGGTTTGAAGCTGTTGCCTACCACCATTTTGCATCATCAGCACACTGGGGAAGTGATGATTTCGGTTTTGTTGATGCAGGATATCATTGCTATTATTGTTTTGATTTCGATCAATGGTGCACAAGAAGGCTCATTCCGTTGGCATGATTTGGTTCTGATTCTAGTGGCATTACCGTCTTTGATCTTGTTTGCCTTTGTGTTCGAACGCTATGTTTTGGTGAAATTGTTGGCTCGGTTTGATCGTACCCAAGAATATGTGTTTCTATTATCCATTGGTTGGTGTTTAGGCATGGCTCTTTTTGCAGAAAAAATTGGTGTGTCTCACGAAGTAGGTGCTTTTATTGGTGGCGTCGCGTTGGCTTCTAGTCCTATATCGCTGTTTATCGCGGAAAGCTTGAAACCTTTGCGAGACTTTTTCTTGGTGATGTTTTTCTTTTCGGTTGGAGCGACATTTAACTTCTCGTATGTGTCACAGGTTGTGATTCCTGCGTTGATGTTATCTGGGTTGATGCTGGTGATCAAACCTATGTGTTTTCATTTTTTATTGGTGAAAGCCGGAGAAAAGAAGTCAGTCGCTAAGGAAGTAGGGCTACGTCTGGGGCAAGCGAGTGAGTTTTCATTGTTGCTAGCCACTATTGGTTTAAGCACTAAGGTGATTTCTGAGGTGGCCTCGAATTTGATTCAAGCAACCACAATATTAACTTTCATTGTGTCATCCTATTTGGTTGTATTAAAATACCCGACACCTATGTCTTTGTCGGACAATCTGAGAAAAGATTAATGCTGAATTTAAACCATATGATAAAAATATGCTGCGTGGGGTTAAGCTTGCTTATAATAAGTGGATGTTCTTATTATCACCACGAGCGTGAGGTGCTTGCCCAACAGAAAGCTTGCCACGCGAACTGTGATCAAAAGTGCAGACATTGTTGGCAGGTTTGTGATCAAAACAGCACAGTATGCAATGCCAAGGCTGATGCTATGGCCGCGATACATTTTAACCAATATCGCCATCAACAAAAAGTGCAGGGTGAGTTAGCCATGGAAGAGTTGAACTCATTTCGTGATCCTTTGGCTTGTTTGAAGACCAGTTGTGATTGTGTACAGGATAATCGCGTATGTCAGCAATCTTGTAAGGGAAAAGTATATAAACGCATGCAGACTGCAGGGCGTTCTCATTAATTTAAAGTTGTGACTTTTAGCTTTATAAAGTAAGGATTTTTCATGGTAAACGAAACAAAAAAAGATATTGATCCGGTTGAAACCCAAGAATGGTTGGACGCATTGTCTGATGTTGTGGCATTTGATGGATCAGAGCGTGCTTCTTTTTTGCTTCAAGCGCTTTTGGAACATGCAAATAAAGAAGGCTTATCAGCAACATCACCTGTGACCACACCGTATTGTAATACTATTAATCTCAACGAAGAAAAACTGATGCCCAGCGACGATGGCATGGCTGCTCGTGTTGCTGCGCTGATTCGTTGGAATGCCGTTGCTATGGTGTTGCGTGCTGGAAAATATGCACCTGAGTTGGGTGGTCATATTGCAACATATGCTTCTTCGTCGACCTTGTATGAAGTGGGTTTCAACCATTTTTTCAGAGCGGCGAACGACAAACATCTAGGTGATTTATTGTACATTCAAGGACATTCGTCTCCTGGTATTTATGCGCGTGCTTTTCTAGAAGGCAGACTTTCTGCGGGACAATTGGACAAGTTCAGACAAGAAGTTGAGGTTGATGGTTTATCGTCTTATCCGCATCCTTGGTTGATGGGAGATTTTTGGCAGTTTCCAACTGTTTCAATGGGGTTAGGTCCTCTACAAGCTATTTATCAAGCCAGATTTTTAAAATATTTGGAGCATCGTGGGTTGATCAAGGAAGAAGGCCGTAAAGTTTGGGCTTTTCTAGGCGATGGTGAAACCGATGAACCAGAATCTTTGGGCGCTTTGGCGATTGCGGCGCGCGAGCAATTGGACAACCTGATTTTTGTGATCAATTGTAATTTGCAACGCTTGGACGGTCCAGTTCGTGGTAATAGCAAAGTGATTCAAGAACTAGAAGGCGTATTCCGTGGTGCTGGTTGGTCAGTTATCAAAGTGGTGTGGGGCGGACGTTGGGATGCTCTATTAGAACAAGATCATGATGGTCTTTTGCAAAAACGAATGAACGAATGCATTGATGGTGAATACCAAAGCTACAAGGCCAAAGATGGTGCGTTTGTGCGTGAAAAGTTTTTTGCTTCCCCTGAGTTAAAGAAAATGGTAGAGCATTTAACGGATGATGAGATCTGGCATTTGAATCGTGGCGGGCACGATTCGCAAAAGGTGTATGCGGCTTATGCTAAAGCCACAGCGCATCGTGGCAGTCCTACCGTTATTTTAGCAAAAACAGTCAAAGGCTATGGCATGGGTGCTGCGGGTGAAGGCATGAATATCACGCACCAACAAAAAAAGATGACCACCGAGCAAGTGCGTGCGTTTCGAGATAGATTCAGTATTCCTATCCCAGATGATCAACTCGAAGAAATCCCTTTTTATCGTCCTGATGATAACAGCCCAGAAATTCGTTATTTGAAAAAACAACGAGAAAATTTAGGTGGCTATTTGCCAGCTCGTTCTCAGGTCTGTGATACCTTGAAAATTCCTGAGTTAAGCGCTTTTGCCAGTGTGACGCACAATTTGGGCAATCGTGAAATCTCAACCACCATGGCCTTTGTAAGAATTTTGTCCGTGCTTCTTAAAGACAAAACGCTTTCTGATAAAATAGTGCCGATTGTTCCAGATGAGTGTCGAACATTTGGCATGGAAGGGTTGTTTCGACAAATTGGGATTTACTCTCCAGTGGGTCAATTGTATACCCCAGTCGATCATGAGCAGGTGATGTACTATCGTGAAGCCAAAGATGGACAAATTTTAGAAGAAGGTATTAATGAAGCAGGGGCATTTTGTTCCTGGATCGCTGCGGCAACATCATACAGTTCCAATAAACTGGCCATGATTCCCTTCTATATTTATTATTCAATGTTTGGCTTCCAACGCATTGGTGATTTGGCATGGGCTGCAGGAGACATTCAAGCGCGTGGATTTTTATTAGGCGGTACGGCGGGACGTACTACTCTAGCAGGGGAAGGATTGCAACATCAAGATGGTCACAGCTTCTTAATGGCAGCAACCATTCCCAATTGCGTGGCATATGACCCTTGTTTTGCTTATGAATTGACCGTTATTATTCATGATGGTTTAAAACGAATGTATGAACAACAAGAAAACATTTTCTATTATATTGCTGTTATGAATGAAAACTACACCCATCCCGATATGCCAGAAGGTTCGGAAGAGGGCATTATTAAAGGTATGTATTTGTTACAAGAAGCAGAAAAGAAACATAAGCACCATGTACAATTGCTTGGTGGCGGTACGATTTTGCGTGAAGTGATTGCAGCCGCAGAATTGCTGGAAACAGATTTTTCTGTGTCGGCGGATATTTGGTCGGTGACCAGTTTCAATGAGTTGCGGCGAGAAGGCTTAGCGATTGAACGTCATAACCGTATGCATCCCGAAGCTAAACCTAAAACGCCTTATGTGACAACTTGTTTGAATAAGCGCAAAGGCCCTGTGATCGCTACAACAGACTACATGCGTTTGTATGCCGATCAAATTAGACCGTTTGTGGATACAGATTACGTGACGTTGGGTACAGATGGTTATGGACGTAGTGACACGCGTCAACAATTGCGACATTTCTTTGAAGTGGACGCAAAATATATTGCAGTAACGGCATTGTATGCTCTGGCGTCGCAAGGTGAGATTGAGTCATCTGTGGTGACCAAAGCCATGAAAAAATACGGGATTGATCCTGAGAAGTTAGATCCTGTTACACATTAAGATCCATTGATTAAAGAGGGATATATGGAACAAAAGCAAAATATTGTTGTGCCAGATATTGGCGGCGCTTCGGATGTCGATGTGATTGAACTTTTGGTGAAAGTTGGCGATCGTGTTGAATTAGAAACTCCATTGGTGACCTTGGAGACTGATAAAGCAACGATGGAAATTCCTTCTCCAAAAGCAGGTATTGTATCTTCTTTGGCACTGCGTGTAGGTGATAAAGTGTCTGAAGGAGACATCATCTTGATTATGGCAGTAGATGCTTCGTCAGAAACAGAGACAGAGCAGCCGCAAACCGACACATCTGACAAAACAGCAGAGTTAAGCGTGACGCAAGAGGAAGTGGAAGAAAAACCCGTTTCTCCCACACCCAACCAATCTGACTCGCCCAAAGTTGATGCTGTTGATTCCGATACTAAAATTGCAGCCGGTCCTGCGACAAGGCGCTTAGCACGAACTTTGGGTATTGATTTGGCTGATGTACAAGGTACTGGGCGTAAAGATAGAGTCAATAGAGAAGATGTGGAGCAGTATGTGAAGCAGCGTTTGACTCATTCTGGCAGTGTGCCTTCTATGTCTTTGCCGCGTGCAAAATCCATTGATTTCAGCAAGTTTGGTGAGATTGAAACCAAGCCATTGTCGAAAATCAAGCGTTTGACCGGTATCAATGTGCACCAAGCATGGGCAACGATTCCTCAGGTAACGCAATTTGATCAGGCTGATATTACCGATTTAGAGGCATTTCGCAAAGCCGAGTTATCGCGAGCGGATGCGGAAGGGTACAAATTAACGCTGGTTGCCTTTGTTTGTAAAGTAGTGAGTCATGCTTTGGCAAAATTCCCACAGTTCAATAGCTCTTTGGATGAAACTGGGGAAAAATTAATCTATAAAAAATATTGTCATATTGGTATCGCTGCAGAAACACCAAATGGGCTAGTAGTTCCCGTCATCAAAGATGTGAATCAAAAGTCTGTGGCTGATATTGCTCGTGATTTAGGACGCTTGAGTGCTAAGGCTCGAGATAAAGGATTATCACCCGCAGAAATGACTGGCGGATGTTTTACTATTTCTAGTTTGGGTGGTATTGGTGGTACCGCATTTACACCGATAGTGAATGCACCAGAAGTGGCTATTTTGGGATTGTCACGAGCTGCTATGCAGCCTGTTTATCAAAATGGGCAATTTGTACCTCGTTTGCTGTTGCCTTTGTCTCTTACTTATGATCATCGTGTGATTGATGGCGCTGAAGCTGCCCGCTTTACTCGATATTTGGGTGATAGTTTAAGCGATATACGAAAAATTTTACTGTGACGAAGAGAGAGGGCGACCCTATCACATGGGTCAACCCTCTTGAAAATTGATTTTTTTTGGAGTTTTTCCTTATGGCCGATCATGTAAAAACAAAATTAGTGGTTTTAGGCGCAGGTCCTGGTGGATACACAGCAGCTTTTCGTGCTGCAGACTTGGGTATGGATGTGGTGTTGATCAATCAGTATGAATCTTTGGGCGGCGTGTGCTTGAATGTGGGATGTATTCCTTCTAAAGCATTATTACACATCTCCAAAGTATTAGAGGATGTACACGATTTAGCTTCGCAGGGTATTGCATTTCAAAAGCCAGAACTGGACAGCAAAAAGATGGTGGACTGGAAATCTAGCGTAGTGAAGCGTTTAACCGGCGGATTGGCAGCATTGGCCAAACAACGTAAAGTTCAAGTCGTGATCGGTGAAGCCAAATTTTCTGGATCGCATCAAGTGACTGTGTCTACCGAAGAAGGTAAGACAATTATTGATTTTGAAGAAGCCATTATTGCTGTGGGTAGTGAATCAGTGAGCTTACCTTTTATTCCAGAAGATAAACGCATTTTCAGCTCAACAGGCGCGTTGGAACTGGCAGACATCAAAGGCAATTTATTGGTACTTGGCGGTGGGATTATTGGTTTAGAAATGGCAACAGTGTACGCGTCTTTGGGTGTTGAGGTCACTGTGGTTGAATTTATGGATCAAATTATTCCTGGTGCGGATGCAGATTTGGTGAATGTACTGAAAAAACGCATGGGCAAACAAGGCGTTGATTTCAAATTACAAACCAAGGTGACTTCAGTAGAAGCCAAAGAAGAAGGGATTTATGTGGGCATGGAAGGTGCTCATGCAGCAGATAAGCCTCTACTATTCCAGCAAGTATTGGTTGCTGTAGGTCGTAAACCTAACGGCGGAAAGATTGCTGCTGAAACAGCGGGCGTGCATGTTGATGAACGTGGTTTTATTCCCGTTGACAAGCAAATGCGGACTAATGTTAGGCATATTTATGCCATTGGAGACGTAGTTGGTCAACCGATGTTGGCACATAAAGCCATTCCTGAGGGCAAAGTGGCTGCGGAAGTGATTGCTGGTAAAAAGCATT
This sequence comes from uncultured Legionella sp., assembly GCA_964625775.1. Taxonomy (GTDB): domain Bacteria; phylum Pseudomonadota; class Gammaproteobacteria; order Legionellales; family Legionellaceae. Next base: position 81,723 of record CAZVEH010000003.1, read on the forward strand.
ATTTTGATCCCAAATGTATTCCCAATGTGGCTTATACCGATCCAGAAATAGCATGGACTGGGTTAACTGAAAAAGACGCCAAAGCTCAAGATATCCCTTATGAAAAAGCAGTATTTCCATGGGCCGCCAGTGGCCGAGCACTCAGTATGGGTCGTGAAGAAGGACTGACAAAACTGTTATTCTGTCCAAATACCAAACGAGTTTTGGGAGCCGGTATTGTAGGCGTGAATGCAGGCGAGTTGATTGGCGAACTGTGCTTGGCAATAGAAATGTGTTGTGATGTGGAAGATATTGCATTAACCATTCATCCTCATCCCACATTATCAGAAACAATTGCACAAGCGTCTGAAATATTTGAAGGCACGATCACGGATTTGTATTTGCCGAAGAAAAAAGACAAAAATAAAGACTAAATGCGTAAAGGTTATTTCATTCGAATCAATGATATGAGTAGCAAGATGCTTGTATTATTGATTCGTAATCAATAATACAAGTGGCAGTGTAGTGGCAATTAACGCGAACAAATGACAATAATTGGTTTAAAAATGAGAGCTGAGAAAAGAGAGATATTGACTACACCTAAGGACCCTACGTCAACTGTTAAGAGTCGACGTGAGCATTGTTATGGCTTTGCGGTAGTGGCTTATATTGAACAAAATTTCACAGATGTGAATAATTTTCTCATGGGAGTGCGTGATAACATTATTCGGATCGTTGATCCAGAGCGAAGACCAGAGAACTGCCCAAGAAAACTGCCAGGGCTTATCAAAACAAAATCTTTACATGCTTCATTTTATGGTTCTGCACCTTTTGTTCATCAAAGTGATTATGCTGATTTTTTTAAATCAGCAACAGGCTTAGATGATGGTAGATTTCTTGAAACAGTAAGAGAAAAGTTGGCGCAGTATTTGAATGAACAAGAACCAAGATTAGTTCCCGTTCGCTTAGAGTTCAAAGAAGAGGATGGTACCATCTTGGCTCGATATCGAGTTGTCACAAAAGATAATGATCCTCGACCGCTTGTTTCATTAAAGCAGTTGCTTGATGCGGGTACGCTAAGTCATGCGCCTACATGGGATCCTAATCCGTTACGAGATACAACGGTCGCTATCGTTCTATGCGTTGCTGCTGTTCAAGAAGATTTAGAAAAAATTGAGGCTATTAGCGCTGTTCTGAGTCTTGCTAATGATACTTTTCAATCATTAGGCGAAAAGTTTATTGAAAAATACTCTGTTATAAAAGGGTATGATAAGCGAACATTAACCAGAGAAAAACATGCGGAGATTTTCTGCGAAATAGATAAAACTTACTCTGCTTCTAGTTTAGAAGTAACTCCCCACGTCATCCCGAGCGCAGCGAGGGATCTCCTGTCGTGTGGCAC